>CANHPI010000025.1 GCA_947462425.1 Bacteroidota bacterium | reverse complement strand
TTGCAGGTAACGTATGGTTTGGTGGTGTAGATATTGGTGGGCAATTAAAAATTGCAGCCCAAACTTATCGTCAATCAGGATCGGGTGGTA
Organism: Bacteroidota bacterium; assembly: GCA_947462425.1. The sequence goes on along the minus strand of CANHPI010000025.1, from coordinate 14,100 downwards.
TTAGTTTTTGGACGGGGCCGTTAAGCACTGGAGATGCATCTATTAGTTCTGATGTTTGTCAGCAATACGATAAGATTTTTAAATTAAATCGTGCTGAGGTTGATGCATTTGTATTGTCTGGTGGCCCAGTAACACCACAAATCAAAAATTGGCCAGGTAATGGGGATATTTCTTTAAATCAAGATCAACAGTTGGCGCCTTATTTTGATGCTAATGGCGATTCATATTATAATCCGGAAGATGGTGATTATCCTTATTATGATGTTTATAATACAGGTGAAAAAGATAATTTAGGTGTTTGTAAAGCGCGCGTTTTTGGTGACGAAACCTTATGGTGGGTTTATAATGATATGGGTAACGTTCACGGTAATGGCGGAAAAGCTATTGGTATGGAAATTCGTGCTCAAGCCTTCGCTTTTAAAACTACGGATGAAATTAACAATATGACTTTTTATAATTACCAGTTAATTAATCGTTCGTCATTTGCATTGTATGATACTTATATGACGGTTTGGACTGATGCTGATTTAGGTTACTATGGTGATGATTATATTGGTTGTGATGTTCAAAGAGGATTAGGTTACATTTATAATGCAGATAATAATGATGAAACTACCGGTGGTGGTGGTGGTGGTTATGGTAGTTATGTTCCTTCTTTAGGGTGTGATTTCTTTCAAGGTCCAATAAATACAACTAACTTGATTGATGACGATAAAGATGGTTCAGTTGATGAGCCGGGTGAGCAGATGGGAATGACAAAGTTTTTATATTTTAATAACTCTTTTGCTGGTGTTCCTTTACAAACTACAGATCCTGACAATGCTGCTCAATATTACCAATATATGACTGGTTTTTGGAGAGATGGTACACCATTTACTTGTGGTGGAAACGGTTATGGTGGTTCAGTTCCCACTAGTTTTGTTTATCCTGCTGATACATATACAAATGGTCCTTGCGGAGCTGCAAATTGGGAAGAATCTACTACCGCCGGAGATAGACGTTTTATGCAATCATCTGGTCCTTTTGAGTTACAACCTGGTGCTGTAAATTATATTACAGTTGGTTTGCCATGGGCAAGAACAACCTCTACAAATCCAAAAGCTTCTATTCCTTTATTGAAAATTGCGGATGATAAAGCTCAAGCTTTATTTGATAACTGTTTCCGTGTATTATCGGGACCTGAAGCGCCAGATATGACGATACAAGAAATGGAAAATGAATTAATTATTTATTTTTCTAATAAACCATCATCTAATAACTATTTAAATCAATACAAAGAGTTAGATGTAACTATACAAGTTGATCCAACACACTTCCCTAATTTTGATAAGTACTATCGTTTTGAAGGATATAAATTATATCAATTAAAAAATAGTTCAATTATTCAAGAAGAATTATCAGACCCTTCAAAAGCAAAATTGGTATTTAATTGTGATATTGCAAATGGTGTGAAGCGTTTAATTAATTATGAATATGATGCTACAACAGGTGGCGATGTTCCTTCAGTTAAGGTTGAGGAAAATGAGAATAGCGATAAGGGAATTAAATCAACATTCCGTTTTACCAAAGATGAATTTGCAACATCGCAAGACAAAAAAGTAATTAACAATAAAGAATATTATTTTTTCTGCGTGGCTTATGGCTATAATGAATATGGTGTTTATAAAGAAGATCAAGTCTTTACAGTTTCTCCAACTCCATTACCTAGTATGGAAGGTCAAAAACGTCCATATTTAGAAGGTCGTAAATCTAAAAAAGCGTTTGGTATTCCTCATAATACTGATTCTGAAAAACAAGGCTCAGTAACAAATTCAGTGTATGGATATGGTCCAAAAGTTACCCGTTTAGAAGGACAGGGTAATGGCGGAAATTATTTAGATTTATCTCAAGGAACTGTTGACAATATTTTAGCAAACCCTAATGGTAGAGAAGATAAAATTACATATGATAACGGTCGTGGTCCAATAAACATTAAAGTAGTTGATCCTTTAAATGTTCCAAATTCTTCATTCTTATTTGAGTTTGTGAATAGAAATTGGAACTCTAATTTTGATACGTTAAATTCGATTGACCCTTGTAAAGAAAATTCAGCGTATCATATAAATAAACCATATACTAAATTAAAAACAAAACATACAAACTTTAGTAAAATTATTGCAGATTCAGCTACTTGGATATTAACTGATTTAACTACTCAAAAGAAATATTATCCTTGCAAAGCTATTAAAGTAGCTGAAGAATTTTATTTTAGTGATTTAGGTTTATCATTAACACTAGGTCAGTCTAGAGATGTAGCTGAAATTTCAACTCCAACAGACCCTGCAACAGATAAAATTGTTCAAGCTGACGATATTATTTCTGGTTCTGGAGTATCTTTTTCAAATGAATCAACAAGTTGGTTAACAGGCTTGCCCGATGCCGATGGAGGTTCGCCTGCAAATTGGATTAGATCAGGTACTTTTGAAGATCCTGCTAATGTTTCTGCTAACGACACTAAGTCGATTAATGGTTATATTGATCCAACAGGTATTTTTGAAAACCTAATAGGCGGAACTTGGGCACCATATGCTCTAACTGCGTCAACTAAAACTGGAACTGTTTTTGCAGCTCCTGCTTATGCTGAATCGTCGCCAAGTGGTATTTTGAATGCCGCTTATGATTTAAGAGGCTTAGCTAGTGTAGATATTGTATTTACAAAAGATAAAAGTAAATGGACTCGTAGTATAGTTTTAGAACAAAATGATGAGGCCGTTTCTAATCCAACAGGTTCTAAAAAATTAGAACCAAGAAGACATAGATCTGTTGATAAACAAGGCATAGCATTAGGTGATCCTGGTTGTAATACGGCAGAGGCTTCTGTTGACTCTATACCAGGTTCTCCTTTTCAATATGGATTAAGTTGGTTTCCGGGTTATGCAATTAATTTAGAAACAGGTGAAAGATTAAATATAGCTTTTGGTGAAGATTCTTATCAAGCCTCTACTAATGCTTTAGCTCCAAATAACGGTGATGATATGATGTGGAACCCAACGGCAAGCGCTGGTTCTAGTTTCGCTTATCCTTACGCTTACGGAGGAAGACATTATATTTATGTATTTGGTAATAATAGAAGTTCAATGACTTATACAAATGTATCTGGAGCAAATGCCTCAATGAGTGGCAAAAAATTGGGTGTTGGTAATTATAGTAAGTTTGCTGAGTTTGCTTATAGTTATAAGTTGGCTTTCGCTAATAATACTAAAAATCTCCTACAAAATATCTGGTCAGAAGCAATGTGGGTAAATATTCCTTTATTAATTGACTCAAGATATAGTTTCAAAAATCCTACTGATATGCCTTGTGATGCTAAAGTAAAGCTAAGAGTAAAAAAAGCGTACAAATATGGATTAAGTGGAATGTATAACAATACTAACAGTGCCTTTACTTCAGGTGCTGTTGTAACTCCAATTGTTGATAATGTAACAAGTTCTAATTATACAAGGTTAACAACTGATACAGTATCGGGATCATTGAATAACAACTTTGGATTATATACTTTCAACACTTCTGATATTTTTACAGAATTAGGAAATGCGGATAAGTTAAAATCAGCATTGGATTTAATTAATATAGTTCCAAATCCTTATTATGCATATTCTTCATATGAAACAGGACGTCTTGATAATAGGGTGAGAATAACGAATCTACCAAACAAGTGTAAAATAAAAATCTTTACATTAAATGGGACATTAGTTAGAACATTTGATAGAGATGTTTCTGGGCAGGAAGATATTTATGGTACAGAAAATGGATCTGATTTTGTTCGCGCAAAACGTTTACCTTATCAAGATTGGGATATGAAAAATCAAAGTGGAATTTCTGTAGCAAGTGGTTTATATATTATTCATATCGACGTTCCTGAAGTTGGTGAGAAAATATTAAAATGGTTTGGTGTTATGAGACCTTTAGATTTACAAAGTTACTAGTCGTTTAATAGTATAATACAAATAATATGAAGTCATTTTTAAATATATCTTTAAGTGTTGTTTTAACAGGTAGTTTTTTAACTGCAAGTTATAATGCAATCGCTGGTAATCCTGAACGTTCAGGTCAAGCAGGAGCGTCACAGTTATTAATTAATCCATATGCTCGTTCAGCAGGATGGGCTGGAGCAAACGGAGCCTTGTCAAAGGGATTAGAGTCACAATACACAAATGTTGCCGGACTTGCGGCAACAAGAAAAACAGAATTGATGTTTATGCGTTCTGCTTGGTTAGTTGGTACAGGTATTAACATCAATACATTTGGTTTTTCTCAGCGTGTTGGCGAAACCGGTGCTATTGGCTTAGGTATTATGTCGATTAATGCTGGTAAAATTGAAAGAACAACTGAAGATCAACCAGAAGGTGGTTTAGGAACATTTACTCCACGTTTTACTAATATTGCATTATCTTATGCTAAAGGTTTCTCGGATAATATTTTCGGAGGTATTACTTTGAGAGTAATTTCTGAAGGTATTGACAATGTAAAAGCTCAAGGCGTATCAATTGATGCAGGTATTCAGTATCATACTGGTAAATATGAACAGATTCACCTAGGGGTTGGTTTAAAAAATGTTGGACCAAAAATGCAATATAAAGGTGATGGTTTATCTACTCAAGGAACTGTGACAAACGCTTACGGTAATACATATCAATTAACTCAATCAAATAAATCTGCTGCATTTGAATTGCCTGCTTTATTAAATATAGCCGCTGCTTATGATATTTATTTGACAAGTGATACTACTGGAAAATTAAAAACTCATCGAATTACTGTTGCTGGAAATTACACATCTAATTCATTTACAAAAGATAATTTATTAGTAGGTTTAGAATACGGATGGAAAAACATCGTGATGGTGCGCGCTGGTATGGTTTCAGAAAAAGGTATTTACCAAGGTGATGCTAATCGCACTACTGCGTTTACTGGCCCGTCTTGTGGAGCTACTGTAGAGATTCCTTTCGGAGAGAAAAAATCAACATTTGGATTAGATTACTCTTACCGTTTTACCAACCCATTTGGTGGTGTTCACTCTTTTGGTGTTAGAATCAACTTGTAAAAATTTATTTTTTCTATATATTTTAAGAGTCCCGAATAATATTCGGGATTCTTTTATTTTAAAACACATACTAAGATGGCTACAATTGCATATTATACAGAAGAAGGTTTACAAAAGTTAAAAGATGAATTACAACAACTAAGAACTGTAGATCGTAAACTGATTATAAAGGCAATTGCAGACGCTAGAGATAAAGGCGATTTATCTGAAAATGCGGAATATGATGCGGCTAAAAACGACCAAGGATTATTAGAAATAAAAATTGCCAAAATGGAGGAAATTGTTGCCAATGCCCGTATTGTTGACACTACAAAATTAGATATTTCTAAAGTTAGTATTTTAACAACTGTTAAAATTAAAAATTTAAAAAATAACATGGAAATGAAATACACCATTGTTGCCGAAAATGAAGCTGATTTAAAATCCGGTAAAATTTCTATAGATTCACCAATTGGTAAAGGTTTAGTTGGTAAAGGTGTTGGTGATAAAGTTGAAGTAACTGTGCCTGCTGGTATTATTCCTTTCGAAATTTTAGAAATCACCATTTAATACTTACAATGCCAAGCATTTTTACTAAAATAATTAATGGCGAAATCCCTTCATATAAAATTGCTGAAGATGATTATTGCATCGCATTTTTAGACGCCTTTCCATTAAAACGTGGACATGTATTAATTGTTCCGAAGCAAGAGGTTGATTATTTATTTGACCTAGAGGATGAGGTTTATATCAAATTAATGGATTTTAGTAAAACCATTGCTACCGCTCTAAAAAAATCAATTCCTTGTAAAAGAGTTGGTATGACTGTTATAGGATTAGAAGTGCCACATGCTCATGTACATTTAATTCCAATCAATTCAACTAATGATATGAATTTCGCAAATGAAAAACTAAAACTATCTGCCGAAGAATTTTCTCTTATAGCTTTACAAATTATCGAAAATTTATAATTTCAATAGTATAATTTTATAACTTATTTAATAATTATTTGACGGATTCTCGTTAATAAAAACAGTTATATTTGCAACCTAAAAATCACTTCCCACAATGGATAAAACATCGCTTATTGGCTTAGGTTTAATTGCCGTCATATTAATTACATGGCTTTCATTAACAGGGCCAAGCAAAGAACAAATTGCTAGAAATAAAGAAATTAAAGATTCAATTGAGTTAGCTATAAAAGCAAATGAGATAGCTGAAGCTGAAAAAATAGTTTCAAAAAAAATCATTGCTGAAAAAAAGGATACAACTATTTCTGCATCAATGATTGATTCAATTTCAAGACTTGAAAATGCTAATCTGTATAAAGATTTTGCTGTATCAGCAGTTGGAAAAGCAGAAGTTGTAACATTAGAAAATGAAAACATTAAAGTTTATATTTCTACAAAAGGTGCAAAGGTTGAAAAAGTTGAACTTAAAAACTACAAGCGCTATCACAATAGAACAGTTCCTTTAGTTTTATTTGATAAAGACTCTACTTCACAATATTTGCAATTTGAAGCATATTCAAATAGTATTAAGTTTACCACAGATAGTTTTTATTTTAAACCATCGTCTTTAAGTGAACGTATTGAAGGTGATGGAACAAAATCAATAGTATTAAAACTTGAAACGTCAAAACCTGAAAGTTATATAGAATATACTTATTCCTTAAGCGGAAATGATTACATGTTAGATTATGATGTAAATTTTGTAGGAATGCAAAACATTATTTCTAGTAAATCAAATAAAGTAATTATGCATTGGAGCCAAGCAATGCCAACTCAGGAAAAATATATTGCAAAAGAAAGGGAAGCTGCAACCGCTTATTTTAACCAAGCTACCGAAGGTGTTGACTATATTAATGCTCGTAAAAGTGAAGAAAAATTATTAAATGAAGATAATATTAAATGGATTTGCTTTAAGCAACATTTTTTTAATTCTTCATTAATTGCAGATTCTGAATTTTTAAAAGAGGGTAGTTTTATTAAAACATCCGAAAATCCGTCCGATTCTAATAGAGTAAAAACAATTACAGCGGAAGTTGCTATTCCCTTTAAACATTCTTCCTCCGAAAAATTTGGTATGGCATTTTATTTCGGACCAAACCAATACCAAACTTTAAAAGCATATAATTTAGATTTAGAGGAAATTATTCCTTTAGGATGGAGTGTATTTAGTTATATAAATAAATGGATGATTATTCCTTTATTTAGTTTATTGTCTGGTTTAAATAGTGGTATTATTATTTTGATATTAACCTTAATTTTAAAAACATTATTATTTCCAATTGCTTACAAAACATACATGAGTAGTTCAAAAATGCGTGTTTTAAAACCAGAGATTGATGAAATAAATACCAAGTTTGAAAAGAATGATGATCCTTTAAAAAAGCAGCAAGAAACCATGGCGTTGTATAGACGTGCTGGCGCTAATCCTCTTTCTGGCTGTTTACCAATGCTTTTGCAATTTCCTATATTAATTGCTTTATTTGGATTTTTTCCGGCTGCAATTGAGTTAAGACAAAAAGGATTTTTATGGACTGATGATTTATCCACCTATGACTCAATTTATAATTTTGGATTTGAAGTTTGGGGTTATGGCGATCACGTCAGTTTATTTGCAATATTAATGTTTGTTTCAACAATTATATATACATGGATGAATCAAGCTATGCTTCAACCACAACAAACACAAATGCCAGGTATGAAATATATGATGTATTTAATGCCAGTTATTTTTGTTGCCGTAATGAATAGTTATGCGGCAGGTTTAAGTTGGTATTATTTTTTAGCAAACGTGATTACATTTTTACAAACGTGGATCATGAAAAAGATGATTGATGATGGAAAAATTAGGGAGACCCTTTTAGCCAATATGAAGAAACCCGAAAAAAAATCAGGATTTCAAGCAAAACTTGAAGAGATGGCTAAGCAACGTCAACAGTTGCCAGCTAAAAAGAAATAAAGTCTTTAAAGTCGCTCAATTAGAGCGACTTTTTTGTTAAACAAAACTTTTACTACAACGTTTCTACAAAATAGAGGTGTGTTAAAACTGCTATCAGTAGCGGAATTATATTATATTTTGATTGCTTATTAATTTTTAATGATTTAGTTTAGTCGTTGAAAAAAAACTCACATGACAAAAATTACTAAAATATCACTGTTCTTATTTTTTCTAATGAATGTTGCTGCACATGCTCAAAGTTGGGTTAATAAAATGCACGACACAACAGAAAACTTTTACTCAATTCAACAAGAGTTTAATAATTATTGGCAAAATAAAACTTATGAAAGAGGTAAAGGTTATAAGGCCTTCAGGAGATGGGAATGGTTCACTGAACCTAGAGTTTATCCAACAGGAAATTTAAAATTAGGATCGCGTGCAAAAGCATTTGAAGAGTTTGAAAAATACTTAGCACAGAATCCTCTGTTGGCTCAAAAAATAAATGCAACTACTGCAACTTCTAGCACAGGAAATTGGACAGCCATGGGACCTTTTGGTTCGCCAATAGGTGGCGATGCAGGACGATTAACTTTTATTAGATTTATGCCGGGTAATACCAATACTATTTTTGTTGGTACAGGTGCAGGTGGTTTATGGGTATCAACTAATGCAGGATCAACTTGGCAAACTAACACAAATAATTTATCTGTTTTAGGTTGTTCTGATTTAGCAATTAATCCCCTAAATACAAATATTATGTATTTAGCAACAGGAGATATTGATGCAGGGGATACTTACTCAACAGGTGTTTTAAAATCATTAGACGGTGGATTAACTTGGAATACAACAGGTCTAAATTGGGCAGTTTCTACATCTCGCAGAATAGGTAGATTGTTGATTAATCCTATAACACCAAACGTTTTATTTGCCGCCACTTCGCAAGGGTTGTTCCGTTCTAATAATAGTGGAACAAATTGGTCATTATTAAAATCAGGTAATTTTAAAGATATGGAATATAAGCCAGGAGATACCAGCACAGTATATGCTGTAACATCTGGTAGCTTTTACAGATCTTTAACTGGAGGTGCAACACCCGCATCATTTACGCTAGTAAATAGTGGAATTTCAACAGCCGGTGTTAGAATGTGTATTTCAGTTACTCCTGCTGATCCAAATTATATTTACATTTTATCAAGCGCATCTGATAATTCTTTTGGGGCATTATTTAGATCAACAAATTCAGGAACAAACTTTACAACAATGTCTACTTCTCCAAATATTTTTGGTTGGGATCCTTCTGGTTCAGATTCAGGAGGTCAAGGTTGGTACGATATTGCTTGCGGAGTTTCGCCAACAAACAAAAATGAAATTATTTGTGGAGGAGTAAATACTTGGAAATCTCTAGATGGAGGTGTAACTTGGAATTTAAATACACACTGGTATGGTGGTGGCGCACCTTATGTTCATGCCGATTTGCATGCAGTAGAATATATAAATGGCACTACCTGTTATTTAGGAACAGATGGAGGTATTGCAAGAACAACTAATAGCGGAGCTACTTGGACAACTATTAATGGTCAAATGAATATTGCTCAATCTTATAGAATAGGGCAATCAACAACTACTGCAAACTATGTACTTTCTGGTCATCAGGATAACGGAACAAATTTATTAAACGGAACAACATGGACAGAAGTATACGGCGGAGATGGAATGGATTGCTTTGTGGATAGAACAAATAATAATGTAATGGTAGAAAGCTATGTAGAAGGCGATTTTAATCTTACCAATAATGGGGGTGCAAGTTGGTCAAATATTACAAATGGTTTAATAGGCACTGGCGCTTGGGTTTCACCAATTATTCAATCACCACATGTTGCAAATACTTATTATTGTGGCTATCAGCAAGTGTATAGAACCACCAATAAAGGCACGTTATGGACTCAAATGGGAACTATAAATAGTAGTGGAGATATTTTATCATTAGCGGCAGCTCCTTCAAATTCATTGGTATTATATGCTGCAACTAGCAATAACATTTTTAAAACAGTAAATGGGGGCGTATCTTGGACATCCATCACTACTGGCTTACCATCAGGTACAGCACAAATAACAAGAATTGCAGTTGATAATACAGATGCAAATAATGTATTTGTAACTTTTTCAGGTTATTCTTCTGCCGATAAAGTTTACTCATCAACTAATGGTGGTTCAACTTGGACTAATATTTCTTCAGGATTACCAAATCTCCCGGCAAATTGTATTATATATGTAAATAACTCTAATGATGCTATTTATGTAGGAACAGATGTAGGAGTTTATTACAGAGACGGTAGTATGAATTCATGGACACCTTTTATGACTGGATTGCCTAATGTGATAGTAAATGATTTAGAAATATTTTATCCAACTAATAAATTAAGAGCGGCAACCTATGGAAGAGGAATATGGCAGTCAGATTTATTTTCTGATCCTACAGCTGTTCCAAATGCTAACTTTTCATCAGCTTTCTCTTCTGCTTGCATAAATACACCGTTTGTATTAAATGATCAATCTTCTGGTTCACCAACCACTTGGAGTTGGACTTTAACAGGTGCAATCCCGGCAAATTCATCCGTTAAAAATCCAACAATGACTTTTACAGCCATAGGTGTGTATACTGTTTCATTAATTGCTACAAATGTTAATGGTGCAAGTGCTGCATACACTAATACTATTGCTGTACTCGCAGCGCCTACAATTTCATTAAGTGCAACTGCAGCTTGTAATGGTCAACCTTCTAATCTTTCGGCAAATGGCGCAAGTACCTATGTTTGGTCTAGTGGGTCTACTGGTGCTAATACTTCTGTTACTCCGAGTGTTACATCAGTGTATACTTGCACAGGCTCTGTAGGTGCTTGTAATACTACAAATACAATTACAGTTAATGTTGGATCTGTTATTACGCCCACCATTACACAAAGTGGATTGGTGCTAACATCTAGCGCTTCTTCTGGTAATCAATGGTATTTAAATGGCTCGCCAATTGTTGGAGAAACATCACAATCTTACACTGTAACGCAAAGTGGTTTTTATTCTGTATGGGTTACTTCTTCAATAGGTTGTCAATCATCCTCATCTCCAAAACAAGTAACTATTACAGGGCTTGAAAATAGCGCAACTATAAGTAGTATTTCTATTTCTCCAAATCCTGCTAAGGATATATTGTTTATTAATGGTAAAGAAAAAGACAATAAAAAAGTCAATTTTTCCATTTACTCTGTCAAAGGTGAGTTAATAAAGAGTGGTGAATTGTTGCTTAACAATAAAGAGTCAATTTCTATATCTGACTTATCAGCTGGTGTTTATGAAATAAAACTTAACATTAATCAATTTAACTCTACGTTTAAATTTATAAAAGAATAAAAGCCATCATTTTAATTGAAAGGGCCGCTATTTATAGCGGCTTTTTTAGTTATTTTTTTAAACATTCTAACCTTTAAAAAATTAGATTTAATATTTGATGATTTCCTTAAAAATAGTTAATCTTACAATCAATAATAAAACGTTATATATGAACACAGTTTCATCACCTTTAGATTATTTACCAATTGTATTAATGTTTATTGTAGCATTGGGATTTGTTGTAACTACAATGCTTGCATCACATTGGTTAGGACCAAAACGCAAAACAAAAATTAAGTTAGAATCATTTGAATGCGGTGTCGAATCGGAAGGAAATGCACGTTTGCCTTTTGCCATTAAGTACTTCTTAGTGGCTATTTTATTTGTGCTTTTCGACATAGAGGTAATATTTATGTATCCTTGGGCAGTAAACTTTAAGGAATTAGGAATGTTAGGTGTAATAGAAGTATTCACATTCATTGTATTATTATTAGTTGGATTTTACTACATGCTTTCTAAGAAAGCATTAAAGTGGGAAGAATAAAATCTAACGTTTAAATCTTTTTAAAATGGCAAAAGAAATTATAAAACGCACAAAATTGGAAATCGCTAAAAGTCCTGAAGGACTTGAAGGACCTGGTTTTTTTGCAACAAAATTAGAAGATGCAGTAGGATTAGCCCGTAAAAATTCGTTGTGGCCTTTACCGTTTGCAACCTCATGTTGCGGTATTGAGTTTATGGCTACGATGGCTTCTCATTACGACCTAGGTCGTTTTGGTTCTGAACGTTTGAGTTTTTCTCCTCGTCAGGCGGATATGTTGATGGTAATGGGAACTATTGCTAAAAAAATGGGGCCAACATTACGTCAGGTATACGAGCAAATGGCCGAACCGCGTTGGGTTTTATCAGTTGGAGCTTGCGCAAGTACTGGTGGTATTTTTGATACTTACTCTGTATTACAAGGCATTGATAAAATTATTCCAGTTGATGTGTATGTGCCAGGCTGCCCGCCACGCCCCGAACAAATTTTAGAAGGTGTTTTAAAAATTCAGGAAATGGCTCAAAACGAATCTTTCAGAAGAAGAGAATCAGAAGAGTACAAGAAAATGTTAAACTCATACGGAATAGAATAAATTAAGAAGTTAGAACATAGATTTTAGAAATGAGAGAAATCTTTAATCTTTAATCTTTAATCTTTAATCTAAAAAATGGAATTATTAAATAAAGTAAACGAAAAACTAAAAGAACATTTTCACGGAGATATTGAATCCGCGGAGCTTCTTTATGATTATCCTGTTTTTACTATACAAAAAGATAGAATACACGATGTATTAAAATTTTTAAAAGACGATGAAGAGTTAAATTTTCATTTTTTAACGGATTTATGTGGTATGCAAACAGCTGATGAAAAACAGTTGGGGGTAATTTATCATTTACATAACATGCCAAAAAATTACCGTATTCGTCTAAAAACATTTTTCGACATCAATAAACCAGAAATAGCTACTGCAACTGATTTATGGCCAGCAGCAAATTGGATGGAGCGCGAAACCTATGATTTTTTTGGTGTAAGATTTAAAGGTCACCCAAATTTAAAACGTATTTTAAATGTTGATGAAATGGATATTTTTCCATTAAGAAAAGAGTATCCTCTCGAAGATCAATCTAGAACGGATAAAAAAGATGAAATGTTTGGAAGATAATATCAGTTATTTGTTTTTAGTTTTTTGAGATTTGAAATATCCAATAACCAAAAACAACCAACCAAAAACTAATTGAAAAATGAGTAAAAAAGAAACAACATATTCCATTAATCAGGAAGTTATTGAAGAGAAAGAATATTCTACTCTTAACCTGGGGCCCACACATCCTGCAACACACGGTATTTTTCAAAACGTTTTGAAAATGGATGGTGAGATTATTCACGAAGCTACTCCAACAATTGGATACATTCATCGTGCATTTGAAAAATTAGCAGAACGCAGACCATACGCGCAAATTACTCCTATTACCGATCGTTTAAACTATTGTTCATCACCAATCAATAACATGGGTTGGTATATGACAGTAGAAAAATTGTTAGGTGCAAAAATTCCTAAGCGTGCAGAATATCACCGTGTTATTATCATGGAGTTATCGCGTATTGCAGATCATATTATTTGTAATTCTGTTATTGGCGTTGATACTGGTGCTATGACAGGTTTCTTATACATCTTTCAATGGAGAGAAAAAATTTATGAAATATTTGAAGAAATTTGCGGCGCTCGTTTAACTACAAATATAGGTCGTATTGGAGGTTTTGATCAAGAGTGGAGTAAAAAAGCTTGGGATTTAATTGATACCTTTTTAAAAGAATATCCAAAAGGATTACAAGAGTTTGCAAATTTATTAGAGCGTAATAAAATTTTCATGGATCGTACCATAAACTGCGGACCAATTTCTGCAGAAATGGCATTGAGTTATAGTTTTGTTGGACCAAATTTACGTGCAGCAGGTGTTGATTATGATGTTCGTGTCATGAATCCATACAGTTCTTACGAAGATTTTACTTTTACCGTTCCAGTTGGGACACAAGGCGATACTTACGATCGTTTTATGGTTCGCCAGCACGAAATGTGGCAATCATTAAGCATCATTGAGCAAGCTATTAAAAAAATGCCGGAAGGTGCAATGCACGCTGATTTACCGGATTTCTTTTTACCACCAAAAGA
>CANHPI010000024.1 GCA_947462425.1 Bacteroidota bacterium | reverse complement strand
TATATCTTTGTTCATAAGAAAGGTGTGCCATTACAACTTTGTTTTTGGCGATTTAACGGGGTAAAATAACTCCTTTCCTAGAAACAGAAAGGGAAATTTTCGAATTTCTCTTCTGTTTTGAAATTTATTACCCTATTAAACCTAAAAGTTGCATTTGTTTGTTGAACTTAACAAAGGATAAATTATTTACTAATTTTACCCTGTTGAAATCATGAAAAAGTGGCACTATATCGCCGGAATGTCCAATCTTGCTCAATAAATAAGAATTTCGATTTTTAATTTGACTTGTTGCCTTAATTCTTTGGGTTTTGAATACAATCGCGCTTCAGGTTTTAATTGTGCTAGTTTTGACTTGCAAACCCCGTATCGGTTGTCATAATTATGTTTTAATTCACGATAAATTACTGATTTATCTAATTTAAGCAGTTTTGCTATTTCAATTTTCGATTTATTTGTCTTCAAGAATCCTACTATTGTATATCTTTGTTCATAAGAAATGTGTGCAATTATAACTTTATTTTTGGCGATTTAAAGTCGTAAAATAACTCCTTTCATAGAGTTAGAAAGGGAAATTTTCAAATTTCTCTTTCTGTTTTGAAATTTATTGCCTATAAAGCCTAAGTTTTCCATTTGTTAGTTGAAATTAACAAAAAAATAAATAACAAATATGATTAAAGTAGTCTGGTTATGTCATTTTGCAAATTCAGAACTGAAAAAACATTTTCAATCTCCTCAAATAAATGAATTTGCACCATGGATTAATAATCTTATTGAACTATTTAAGAATAGTAACCAATTTGATTTACATGTCGTTGCTCCAAACGTTTTTACTAATACTGATTGTAGTTTTATAAAAGATGGAGTGAATTATCATTTTTATGCTTTTCATTTTGGATTTTTACCAAAAAAAATTAATGCTCTTAAAAAAAAACTTTTTGGTGAGAGTTATAAAAATAATCAGTATAAAATAGTTGAAATTGTAGATAGTATACAGCCCGATATTATTCATTTACATGGGGCAGAGAATCCCTATTATTCCGCAGGAATTTTGCCATTAGCTGGCAAGTATCCAGTTTTAGTTACTATTCAAGGATTTATTCGAAATTCATTGTTGAGGAGTAAAATAATAAAAAAAAGAATAAATGTAGAAGAGGAAATTTTATCAAGGTTTAAACATTTTGGTGTTCGAACCATAGAGATGAATCAAGTTATTAGTGCGATAAACCCCAAAGCCAAATTGCATTTCCATAATTACTCAATTAAAAAACCATCCGTAATAAAAAATAATATTGGCAAGGATGAACCCGTCGATTGTTTGTTTTTTGCTCGGATATGTAAAGATAAAGGTATAGAAGATTTACTTAAAGCTATAGCAATTGTAAAAATAAATCAACCAAACATTTCATTATCAATTATAGGTGCTGCAAATAATAATTATTTATCTCAATTAAAAGCCTTGTGTGTTGAATTAACAATTGAGCAAAATGTTCTTTTTTTAGGCTTTCTGCCAACTCAAGAAGATATCTATAAATATGCATTAAACGCAAAAATGACTGTGTTACCAACGTATCATGATATTATACCTGGGACTATTATTGAAAGTATGTTTATGAAACTACCCGTAATTTCATATTCGGTTGGGGGAATTCCAGAATTAAATAGCAAAGAGGAAACAATATTTTTGGTCGAGAAAAATAACATAAATCAACTAGCAGAAAAGATATTGATGTTGTTAAACAATGTTGATTTACGGATAACGCTGGCTGAAAAAGCCTTCGGTAATGCAGGCGAACGATTTAACGACGATAGTGTTGTAAAGGATGTTCTTGAAGCATATAAATTAATTTTAGAGGAAAAGATTATTTGATAAATTTATTATATGCAAAGGCTTAACAAGCAAAAGTATTTCTATTGTATCGCATTTATGCTGATGGCATCCAGTTTTTTGCCTTTAGTTTTTAATAATTTGCCAGGTTTTATAAAAAGCCATCATTTATGGACAATGTTATGGGTCGTTTCTTTGCTGTTGTTTTATCCTAAAATTTTTCTTGATAAAAGAATTTGGTTTTTAATTCTATATGGTTTTTTTCTATTTTTCGCTACGGTAACTATATGGGAAAACATGGATGATTGGAATTACAGATCTCTTTTTATGGAGTTATATGAGGTGGGAATCGGATTGTTGGTTGTTATGTTTTTTTATAAAACAAAAGATTATATTGGATTAGCTAAAATAACAGCCTGGTCGATTCTTTTTATTATTATAACAGCTGTTATGACTATCGTGTCATCAGCAATTGACCCAATGTATGCAAGAAATTTGATTGGGGTTTCTGCCGTTGAAAATGAAAGCGCGAGAGAATTGATTTTAAATTTTAAAAAATATGGTGGAGGGAATTATTCAACAGCAATAACTTTTATGAGTTTACTTCCAATGTTTATTTATTTCTATAAGAATTTCAAAAATGGGATTGTATCTAAGAAATTAATTGTTGTGTCTGGAATTTTAATTTTTGTTGCCTTGATAGGTATGCAGTTATTTGCTAATCTTCTTTTATGTATAATCTTTAGTGTTTTGGCAATTGCAGGGAGTAGTAAAATGAAAAAATCTATTTCAATAGTTTTCTTGATTGTCACAATTGCGGTTTCAATTTCTAAAGAGATTTACATTGATAGTTTTCTATATGTTAGTGAACTGTTTCCTGCAAATTCAGAATTGAGTAGTAAGTGTAAAGATTTGGCAGTATTTATAGAATTTGGCGACGAAATAGAAGATTTTGAAACTGGAGCAGGAGGAAGAGCTAAAAGATATCCTATGCTTTTCGATGTTTTTGTTAAAAGTCCGATTTTTGGATGTTACTACTTTACAGATAAAATGGGAAATGGATATCAATCAGAAGGAGCTCATTTACATTGGATGAATAAAGTTACAACTACTGGAATTATAGGTTTTGCGCTATTTTGGTTGATTTTTTATAGTTTTATAAAAAGCAGTGTCTCAAAGTTTAATTCTTCATATAAATATTATTATTTATTGGCTTCTTTTTCGATATTCAGTTATGGCTTTTTAAAAACCCTAGGTGGAAGGGATGCCTGGTATACCTTATTTGTAATATTACCTGGGATTTATTACCTTCCATTGTTGCGTGCGCAAAATTAAATTAATAGAAAGTTTATCCTATTAATTATTCAAAATAAGTTATGAATTTAGTTAAAATGTTTCATTTGTATAAAGTTACGGGCAATCTTTTTGAAAAAGGATATTATACCATTGTTATGTTACTCAAGTGTAGTATATACAAAGAATTGGTTTTCGGTAATAACATTTCTTTCTTCGGATTTCCCAAATTTACTCTTAAGGTTGGTTCTAAAATTACAATCGGGGATAATTGCACTTTTAGATCTAAACCAACCTCAAACTTAATAGGCATAAACCGACCATGTATTTTAAGTGCCTTGAGAGCAGATTCTGAAATTTTGATAGGTAAATATTGTGGTTTTAGTGGAACGGTCATTGGAGCTTTTGGGAGTATTAGTATAGGTGATTATGTTCGCTGTGGTGCAAATACTTTAATAACAGATTCTGATTGGCATACCGATGATTATCGAAGTGGATCTATAAAACCGGTAGTTATAGAAGATAATGTGTGGCTTGGAGAAGGTGTAAAAGTATTAAAAGGAGTAACAATCGGTAAGAATTCGGTAATTGGGGCCGGTAGTGTAGTCGTTAAAAGTATACCTGCAAATGTAATTGCGGCAGGAAATCCATGTAAAGTGATAAAGCAATTAAATGAAAGATAAAATAGTAGCCATTTGGTCTGAAGGGTTTCCTCATAAGCACTCCGCTTCTAACGAGAAAAATTTTTTATTGGCAAAGGCTTTAGTTGCATCAGGAGTAGATGTAGTTTTAACCTCAAAATTGAATTTTAATGTTGTTGATTCAACAAATGCTGGAGTTTATGAAGGAGTTAGGTATGAAAACTTTCATAATTATAAGATTAAGAGTAAACACATTGCATTTTGTTTCGCAATCATTGGTGAGCTTGCTTTTTTAAAAAAATTAAATAAAGAGTACAACAATGTATTTCTTTTAGCCTCATTTGTTTTTTTTCCTCTTTATGTTTTCTATTTGTGTTTCGCAAGATCTTTTAAAGTCAAAATAATTTTAAGTATAATGGAATGGCATATTTCCATTTATAAAAATTCTTCTGTTTCCAAAAAAATTAACGCTTATTTTTTCGATACTTTTGCCCCATTTCTATCAGCTGGAAGTATTGTTATTAGTGATTATATAGCAAGCCAGATAAGTAATCAGACCTCAAAGGAAAAGGTAATGTTAATCCCTGTTTTGTCTGATTTCAATAGGGTAATATCCATACCAAAATTATACAATCAATCAGAAAAATATATACTTTATTGCGGAGGTATAGGTTATATAGAAGTTATCGAACTTGTTTTAGAGAGTTTTGTGGCATGTCAAAATCAAATTGATCAGCATTTATATTTGATTGTTCATGGTTCTGAAAATCAAATTAATAAATTAAAATCCAACATAGCATCGCTTTCTGTGTATAATAGAATTCATGTTTTTACAGCATTAACATACGAATCTCTTATTCAGCTTTATAAAAGTGCAGATTTGTTATTGGTGCCACTAAGAGATAATCAACAAGATGGTGCTCGATATCCCCAAAAAATCGCAGAATATAGCGCATGTGCTCGGCCAATTATTTCTAACCAAATTGGGCAAGTTGCAGTTGATTTTAAGCATCTCGAAAACATTTATTTTGCCGAAGATTTTTCAGCAGATAGTTTAACCAAGGCTATAGTTGATGTTTTGAAAAATAGCGACCTATCAAATAAGATAGCAAATAATGCTTTTTTAAAAGGACAGCAATTTTTTGATTGTTATATTTATAGTGAGCCGATGCGTATTTTTTTAAATAAAATTAAATAAGATGCTAAAAGTTACTTTTTTAGGAGATATTTCTTTTAATGATGAATATGTAGAACAATGCAAGCGGGGTGAAAATCCATTTTTAGAGTTCGAAAACCAATTTCATGAAAGCAACTACGTTGTGGGTAATTTAGAATGTATGGCTGAAGGAGATTGTGGCGTGAATGAACTAAAAATCCCAAGGCTTAGTACAACTTTAGATACATTAAGTTATCTTAATAATCTATCAGTGAATATAGTATCATTAGCGCAAAACCATGTTTATGATAATCTAGAAGATGGTTTTTTGAAAACCACTACTTTTTTAAGGAATAATAATATACAATATTTGGGTGCAGGTTTATCAGAAGAAGAAGCCAGAAGTAAACTAATAATAGAAAATGAAGGAATAAAGTTAGGGATTCTTAATTTTGTTTCTCACGATACAAATCCAAATTTACCTTCAAACTGCAAAGTTTATTTGAATTATATGAATATCGATCAGGTTATAGTTGATATTATAGAATTAAAAAAAACAGTTGATCAAGTTGTTTTGCTATTGCATTGGGGAGGTAGGGTCGAGGGTGGATATTATCCTGATTGGTCTCAGCCAAAACTTGCACGTCAATTTATTGATGCTGGCGCAGACTTAATAATTGGGCATCATTCACACACGGTTCAACCATATGAGGTATATAAGGGAAAACACATATTCTATAGTTTAGGAAATTTTTGTTTTTCAGATTATTATTTCAATGGAAAACTACATCCTTTGTCTGCCAGACATAAAGTCAGTCTGGTATTAAGTGTTGATTTTTTCATCGATAAATACGAGGTTAGTGCTAATTATTTTAATAATGATATTGTTGGGTTTTCAAAATTAGATGGTTATAAAAGTAAAATGGATACAAGGAATTTAATTTTTAAATTTTTATTCAGTAATAAAATTTTTTGGCGGACGTATTTTTTCAATAAAAAATATGTAGTACCAATTTTTCTTTTTTTTAATCGGGGAGATTTATCTGTTAAAGAAAAAGTTTTGAGACTAGTATATTCTTTTAAAAGAAGATTCATTAAATTTACTAATGTATAAAATTTTTCATCATTAGAAACTTAGTTGCATGCACCCCTTTCAATAGTCTGAAGTTATAACTTTAATTGATGATTTAATCTTCATTATATTCAAATGTTATAGATGCTTAGTTGTTAAGAAGTTGAAAAGTCTCTGTTAGTATATACTTTTCGAAGTAACCAGTTTATATCAATTCAGAATTAAATGTAGTGGGGTTAAAATATTATTGGTTTAATAGAAAAAAAATAGTCTTTTAAATTAGTTTTACAATCCATGTGATATTAGTCAAGAATATGAAATAGCCATAGAAATATTTTGGCCTTATCGAAAAATATTTACTTTTAAATAATTTCTGATAATATTTAGTATTTACTAAACTATTTTTTAGAGTAAAAATGTAAAAGAAGTGTTGAAGTTAATTGACAGGCAGGGAAAAATATTTGGATTTTCAAGGCCTAATGCTGTATTTTACATGCTTGTAAAAGAATTAAGAGGTTAGATTGATAGTTTAGTCTATATATATCTTATATAAGGTAATACATTGATAAAATGATTGGAATAAAAATAATGGATTTCCTTTCGGGTAAGCAGGTTTGGAAATTTTATAAACTATATATTAAGACCCAATATTATTCTCAAAAAGAGATTGAACAACTCCAAATAAATAAATTGAAAATATTATTGAAACATTGTTACAATAATGTTAAGTATTATCGAGAAATTATTAATGAGAGAAACATTGATATACATAATATCGATTCTCTAGATGTTTTATACCAGTTTCCTGTCCTAACAAAAGAAATCATTCAAGCAAATTACGAAAATTTTAAGCCCTCAAATTATAATCATTTATTAGGCGTAAAAGTCAGTCAAACAGGAGGTACCACAGGAAATATTTTGTTTAAAAAGAATGATGCGGTTACTAGGAGTTCGGTATGGGGTTCATATAAAAGATATGAAGATTGGATGGGGTTTAAAAACCGAGATAAAACCTTGATTTTGATGGGAGGGCATGTTAAAAAAATTGGAATAAAGGATCGGCTTATTCATTTTGTTACAGGGGCTTTAAAAAACACAGTGTCGGTTGATATTTATAATACTTCTGATGAGACAGTTGAAAAAGTGATTAGTTTACTTCAAAAAAAGAAATTTTCACATATTAGATCTTATCCACAGTTTTTGTTTTCAGTTGCTCAAAAATTAGAAAAAAAAGGTTTAGTGTTTAAAATGACATCAATTTCTCTTACGGCAGAGCCTTTAATGCCAGAACATAGGGTGTTGTTTAAAAAAGTTTTTAATGCTGAAGTTTTTGATCAATATGGTTGTGGCGAGATAGGTGGTATCGCCTATGAGTGCGATAAACATGAAGGCCTGCATATTACTGACGAAAGAGTTGTTGTTGAGTCAAATGGTCTTAATGAGCTGATTATAACGGATTTGGATAATTTAGCAATGCCTTTTATTCGTTATTGGAATGGTGACCAAGCAATAATTAGTAAAGATAAATGTAGTTGTGGTCGAGAGTCTAAATTAATTAGACAAATTATGGGAAGAACTTGTGATTATGTTATTGGAGTTGATGGACAGTTTTTACATTGGGCTTATTTCTGGCATTTGATTTTTGATAGCGGTATTGCAAAAAACAGAAATGTGAGAAAGTTTCAAATAGTTCAACTTAACAAAATTAATTTGCTGATAAGGTTAGTTTCAGATCTTTTGTCAAAACAAGAGGAAGAGTTTATTATGTTGGATATTAAAAACAGGATTGGAGATTTTTCAATTCAGATTAAATATGAGGCAGAAATTGAGAATACAAATACAGGAAAATACAGACCGGTAATAAATGAGCTTTTATAGTTAATCAATTTATCTTCTTCAAGTGAAAGTGCTTTTTGTCTCAAGTGGAAACTCTAATTCTGGAATAAGTCCAATTGTTTACTGTCAAGGGGAAAGTCTTAAGAAAAATCTTTCAGTAGAAATTAAATATTATACAATTAAAGGAAAAGGATTTAAGGGTTATTTAAATAACATAATCCCACTTAAAAAATATCTTAAGAATAATAATTTCGATGTTATTCATGCTCATTATTCACTTTCTGCTTTTGTAGCAAGTTTAGCAGGTGCTAATCCCTTGATTATTTCCTTAATGGGTTCTGATGTAAAATCAAAAGGGTTAATTAAAGTTTTTATTTATGTCTTTAAATTAATTTTTCGATGGAAGCAATTAATTGTTAAATCTGAAGACATGAAGAAAAATTTGGGAATTAAAAATACTGTCATTATACCAAATGGCGTTGATTTTGAGCTTTTCATACCAAAAGAAAAGAATATTTCTCAGGCCAAATTAAAATGGAAATCTTCAAATAAACACATCTTGTTTGCTGCTAATCCAAATCGGTTTGAAAAAAATTTTAAGTTGGCAAACCAGGCTCTGTCAATTATTAATGACCCTACTATTGAAATACATTTTTTAGAAAATGTCCCACATGATGAGATTTCGATATGGATGAATGCTGCAGATGTAATTCTGCTTACTAGTTTATGGGAAGGTAGTCCAAATGTGATAAAGGAATCAATGGCTTGTAACCGACCGGTGGTGTCAACCATGGTTGGCGACATTTCGTGGTTGTTCGGTGACGAACCAGGTCATTTTATTTCTACATTCGAGCCTATTAATTTGGCAGAATCAATTTCATTAGCATTAAATTATGCCCAAAATCATCTAAATACAAATGGAAGAGATAGACTGGCAATGTTGGGTTTAAAATCGGAGGATATAGCAAAAAGAATTATTGGTATTTATCAGAAAGAAATACTTGCAAATGAAATTAATTAAAAACAATGAGATTGATGAAGTAAAATGGAAAAATTTACTTGCTTCAAGTCCATTTTCAACACCTTTTCAAAGTCTTGAGTTTTATCAGTTTTTCAATAAAGTAGCAGGCCAGTCAGCTGAAGTTTATGCAATAGAGGATGAGGAAGGAGATTTAAAAGGTCTAATTTTGATAACTTTACAACAACAAAAAGGGATAAAAAGTTTTTTTTCAAGAAGAGCAATTATATATGGTGGTCCATTATTAGGGTTTAATAATCCAGATGCTTTAGATAAACTTTTGCAACACATTAATCTGGACTTACATAAAAAGGTTATTTATTTTGAAATTCGTAATTTTAAAGATTACTCAAGCTATTTTGAGATATTTAGCAAAAATAAATGGAAATATGTGCCTTATTTAAATTTTCAATTACCATTTGAAAATAAAAGTTTAGATGATTTGATTGGAGGAATGAAGTATAATAGGAGAAGAGAAATAAAACTTTCAATGAAAGAAGGCTGTGTTTATGGTGATGCAAAAAACGAAGATGAGATCCGAGATTTATATAAAATTTTATTTGATTTGTATAGGACAAAGGTAAAGTTGCCTTTGCCAAGTATAGAATATTTTATAAAACTATTTAATTCCCATATAGGAAAAGTTTTCGTAGTTAAACATAATGAGAAAATAATAGGAGGAGCCTTTTGTTTATATTCTCCAAATTTATTAATATATACTCTTTATTATTGTGGCATACGAGATTATAATAAAAAGATATTTCCCACTCATCTAGCTATTGTTGCAGCAATAAATTTCGGAATAAATAATAAAATGTCGGGCTTAGACTTTATGGGAGCAGGAAAGCCAAATGAAGAATATGGGGTTAGAAATTATAAATCAGAATTTAGTGGTAGCTTAGTTGAATATGGAAGATTTTGTAGAATAAAAAAACCGATAATTTATGAAATAGGAAAATTAGGAATGAAAATCTTAAAAAAAATATAATGAAATTAATTTCAAGAATTAATTTTAGATTAGGATATAAAAGCATAATTTATTCTTTACTTAAAGTGTTTATTAAAAATACTCCAAAAGCTAATGTTTTTGGTAATTTTTTTAATGAAAGCCAAGTTTTCCTTATTGACAGTGCTCGAAGTGGAATTTTTATAATTTTAGATGCATTAGATCTTCCTGAAAAGTCTAGAGTAGGAGTAATGTCAATTAATTGTCATTCAGTTTATAATGCGATATATCAAGCAGGATATACACCAGTTTTCATAGATGTAAATCGTGATTTTACAATCTGTATAGAGGATTTATCAAATAAAAAAAACTTACAGGTTTTAATATTGTCGCATTTATTTGGAGTAATTTCTGATGTTGAAGAAATAAAGAGATTATATCCTGAAATGATTATTATTGAAGATTGCGCGCACTCTTTTTTATCAAAAGACAAAAACGACAATAATTCGGGCTTTATTGCTGATTTTGCTGTTTTTTCATTCAATTTTGGAAAATTTCCGGCGATAGGAGGTGGCGGATTGCTTTTGGTGAATAATGCTTCGTGGTATCAAAAAATTAAATCAAAAGTTCAAGCATTAGTTCGACCTACGTTATTAGATGATGTGTTTTCTGCCATTAGAAAACTTGTTATGGTAACAATTCATAACCCTTTTTTATATGGTGTTTTTTTTTATAAGTTAAAAAAAAAATATTCCAAAAAGAGCATAAATGTTTTTGAAGAGCATGAGCCAACGCTTATTAGTAATTTAGACCTTTGTTTACTCAATGAAAAAATAGAGACGATAAATACTGATTTATCTAATCAGTTAAAAAACGGTAGTTTTATTTCAAAAAAACATTTGTCTAAACAACAAGGAACTCATCACAATTATTTCATAATTCCAGAACTTACATTTGAAAAAGATTATTGGATAAAAAAAGGAATTTTGAATGGAGTAGAGATCGGCGGTCATTTCTCAAATTCAATTCTCTGGGCAATGAAATTTGGTTATGAAAAAGGTAGTTGTCCGTTGTCCGAAGTTATTGTTAAACAGCTTGTCACGTTCCCTTGTTATTATGCATTGTCCGATAAAGAAGCAAACAAAATTGCCCATGTATATCAAGAATTAATCCATAAACCAAGTGTAAACGCATTAAAAACCTGAAATTTAATTAACTATTTTCCAGCTCAGCAATTCGAGAAAATCCATCAAAAAAACAGGTTGATTTAAATACTTGCTGAAAGAGATATATAAGTTTTAAGTCTTTAGCCTAAATTCTCTTCCACTCCTATTAAATAAGTTAAATCTACTTTAGTCTTGAATATATAATTTGCACTTTTATATAGAGAGTCTATTTTAAAAGCTACTTCTTGAATGATTTGACCGATTTTTTTTGCTCTTATTTAGCAATAAGACTTGGTATAAATCCAATTCCATAATGGTAAAAAACACCTATCATTTCCTCATTAATATAAATAGTTCTCCAATTTTTAATACTATTAGAATCAAAGGCAATAAGCATAGCTCATTGCCTTTTGGATAAACCATTAGATCCATTTTATTTAAACTCAATTAGCATGTTGGATAAGAGTCTAAGAAGACATAAGCCTTATAGTCGATAGAAGTACAATATATTGGCATTAGTAGCATCTTGAAATATCATGCGGTATTAGTGAAAGAACCTTCTATATTAGAATCAAAATGTAGATTTGGTGACCTTGAAATTGTCACGATGATTGGAGCTGATTACAATGGTGCAGTTCTAGCTATAAATGATGGGGTTACAAGCTTTTTGTGTATAAAAAAACTAGAAGGAAAAAACGCACGGCAACTTGCAGGTAAGTTAAGCCAAGCTTTGTTGCCATGAAAAGAAAAACTATGTACCATAACTGTTAATAACGGAAAAGAATTTGCAGAACAAAAAAAATAAAGAATGATTTAGATATAATGTTTTACTTTGCAAAACCATATCATTCTTTGTGTGGAGGAGCAAATGAAAACACCAATGGATTAATAAGCCAATTTTTTCCTATATGATCTGAATTAAAGTATATTACATTTGAAAAAAAGTTATTGTAGTTAAAAATTAAATAAATAATAGACCAAGAAAGAGAATAGGTTTTATGACACCTAATGAAAAAGTAAAAAAATTAGTGTTTAACAAAAAAGGTGTGTTTCAAGCTTAAATCTACCAAAAAATGATTTATCAATAAATGATAATTGCGAATGAAGATACTGATAGATATTAATCACCCTGCACATGTTCACTATTTTAGGAATTTAGCAAAAGAATTAAACTCAAAAGGACATAAAGTAATATGGACTATTAAAGATATTAAAGTTGTTAAAGATTTGTTAGATGCATATGGCTATGAATATATTGTTTTTCCAAAGAAACCAGATGGTTTATTAAAAAAGGCAATTAAACAAATTGAATACAATTATAAATTATTTAAAATATGCCGTAAAGAAAAAATAGATATTGCATTAGGGTTTTCAGTTTCTATTGCTCATATATCTATGTTTTCAAAATTTAAATCTTTAATTTTCGATGATGATGATGATGCAATTCAACCATTAGTTACTAAATTCGTTCATCCTTTTGCTAATAGTTTGTTGTCCCCTGAATCATTAATAGGTAAACGAGCTCGTAAGGATACCGTTTTTTATCCTGGATTCCATGAATTAGCATATCTGCATCCAAAGAGATTTTCTCCAGATATAAAAGTTTTGGAAGAGCTTGGGTTAACCGTAAATGATAAGTTTTTTATTTTGCGTTTCAATGCTTTTAAAGCCCATCATGATGTAGGAGTAAACGTTCTCACTTTAGAATTGAAGCTTAAGATGGTAGAGATGCTTAAGCCACACGGTAAAATTTTTATAACAACAGAAAGAGAGATTGAACAAGAGCTTAGGCAATATCAACTGAAATTAAGCCCTGAAAAAATACATTCATTAATGTATTATGCAACTATTTTTATGGGAGATAGTCAAACCATGACTTCTGAGGCAGCAGTATTAGGAGTTCCCTCAATCAGATGTAATGCTTTCGTTGGATTAATAGCTACTTTAGAAGAAGAAGAACATAAATATGGTTTAACATATGGGTTTAAGCCTGAAAATTTTGAAGATATGGAAATAAAATTAATTGAATTATTAAATATTAAAGATCTTAAAGCTGAATGGCAAAAAAGAAGGATGCAATTGTTAAATGATAAAATAGATGTCACCTCATTTTGGTTATGGTTTATAGAGGGCTATCCTGAGAGTAAGCATGTAATTCAAAACAATCCACAATTTTGGGCTAAGTTTAAATAATGGTAATGAAAGATTTCACGATCGATATATACAAGAAGTTGTTAAGTTCATTATTAGAATTAGATTTTCAGTTTTTAACTTATCTAGATTTTCATTTACAAACATCAGAGTCTAACAAAAGATTTATTACTTTGAGACATGACGTGGATGATTTGAAGGAAAACTCATTGGAGTTTGCTAAAATTCAACATGATTTAGGAATAAAAAGTACGTATTACTTTAGAGTAATTCCTCAAAGTTTTGATGAGCGAATTATTAAAGAAGTGTATGAAATGGGTCATGAAATTGGGTATCATTACGAAACAATGGATACTTGTAGAGGCAATGTAGATATGGCATACAAGGAGTTTTGTGTTCATCTAGATATGTTTAGAAAAATTTCGCCCATTAAAACAATTTGTATGCATGGTAGTCCATTATCAAAATTCGACAATAGAGATATTTGGAAAAAATATGACTATCAAAAATTAGGAATCATTGCTGAGCCTTATTTTGATGTTGACTTTAGCAAAACATATTATTTAACAGATACCGGAAGAAGATGGAATGGCAATAAGGTAAGTGTTCGAGATAAGGCAATTAATGATGATAAGGTTTCTAATATCGATTTCAATAAAAGAAATTATTATTCAACTAATGAAATAATTACAGATTTAAAAAAGAGAGATTTTCCAGAAAAAGTAATGATGACGTTTCATCCTCAAAGATGGTCGAATAATAATTATTTTTGGCTTAAAGAATTGTTGCTTCAGAATTTTAAAAATCAAATAAAAAGAATAATAGTCAAGAAATCAATATAATTAAAAACTTTAAATAGAAGTAAATGAGAGTTTTTAAAAGAAATTTTTGCTTTGTTTTTTGCTTTGTTTTTTGCTTTTCTCTGCTAAAAGGTCAAGTAGTTAATCAACATATTATTAATGTTAACATCTATGAGTTCTTAGATGAATTAGCCAATGAAAAAATCATTGAACTTAATTCAGCAGTCAAGCCTTATTCGAGAAGCCTAATTGCTAATAAGCTTCATGAAGCTAAACAAAAAACAGAAGGGTTAAATAGACGTCAAATAAAGGAATT
>CANHPI010000023.1 GCA_947462425.1 Bacteroidota bacterium | reverse complement strand
GGATGTACCGAGTGTTTTATTTTTTCTGGGGATACTATTAGCTGTAGCTTGCCTGCAAGAAATTCATGTATTGCAAAACACAGCCACCTTATTAAATAATAGTATTGGCGATTTAAAAATTATTTCGGTAATAATAGGTTTGCTTTCTGCCATAGTAGATAATGTGCCTTTATTAGCTGCCACTATGGGAATGTATGATTTTCCAGCGGATGATCATTTTTGGGAAATGATTGCTTATTGCACTGGAACTGGAGGAAGTTGCTTAATTATTGGAAGTGCTGCCGGAGTGGCGGTGATGGGAATAGAAAATATTAGTTTTAGTTGGTATTTTAAAAACATTTCGTGGTTGGCATTTGTTGGTTACCTTGCCGGCTTTTTAATTTACAACTTACAAAATTTTATTTTAGCATAGTGGAAAACACCGAACAAAATAACCAAAACGAATTTGAATCAACAGAAAATACTGGGCATCATCAATACATGAATGTGCTGCCTAAACCTATTTTGGAGCAAGATACCAAAAACTGGGTGCGTAAATCAATCATCAGTTTAGCAATTTATGCTATTTTCTTTTACTTCATTTTTAATCAAGATTTAATTTATATAGCTGCTGTGCTCGTTGTTTTAATGATTCATGAAATGGGACATTTTTTTGCTATGAAAGCTTTTAACTATAGTAATGTTAAATTATTTGTATTGCCCATGCTGGGCGCTTATGTTACAGGTAAAAAATCAATTATTTCGCAGCGGCAAATGAGCATCGTAATTTTAGCTGGACCTTTACCAGGTATTGTTATTGGTTTTTGTTTACTAATGAGTACAATTTTTTATCCTAATGAACGATTAGAAATGTTAGGCAACATCTTTTTTGTGCTTAACTTATTTAACTTATTGCCTTTTATGCCGCTTGATGGCGGTAGATTATTAGAAACGTTATTTATTAATCACAATCATACTATCAGAGTCATTTTTACAATTCTATCCATTATTGTATTAGCAGTTTTAGCCATTATAACTAAAAGCATCATCTTTTTAATTATTCCTATATCTATGGTATTTGATTTAATAATGGAAATTAAAAATCAAAAAATAAGAGATTATTTAGCGCAGGAACACATAAATTATACTTCCGATTACGTCGATTTACCTGATAAAGATTACTGGACTATCAGAGATTGCGTTCTCCTTTCTTTTAATAAGCGCTATCCGGGTGTTGAGGCCGGTGTTCAAAAATATAGTTTATTAGAAGGCGGCATCATACAGCATGTTACCAGCGTTTTAAAAACACCATTTATTAATGATGTTAAAACTTTAGAGAAAATAGCTATTATGTTTACCTATATTTTATTTTTAATTGTGCTACCAATAATTTACGCTATAATTAATTTTTTATATTGAAAAAACTGCTTGTATTCATACTATTTTCAAACTTTGTACTCCACTCTCAATCGTTGGATTTTACAATGTTGAGAGCCATTAATAAAAATGAATATCCTAATTTGGATATAAGCATGCGTATTACTTCCTCATCTGTTTATCCTTCAATGGTAATTTCTCCTGCTTCATTGCTATTATCAGGTTTTGTAAATAAGGATAAGGTGATGATTCGCAATGGATTAAAAACCGGAATAGCCATTGGGTTAAATGTAGTATTAACAACTGGTTTAAAGTATGGCATTAATCGCCCACGCCCTTTTGAACAATATCCAAATGATATTGTAAAACGAACGAATGCCAGTAAATATTCGTTTCCATCTGGTCATACATCGTCTGCTTTTGCAACGGCAACGGCTCTTTCTTTATCAACTAAAAAATGGTATGTGGCAGTTCCTTCTTATGCTTATGCCTGTGCAGTTGGTTATTCTCGAATGCGTTTGGGCGCCCATTTTCCGAGCGATGTATTAGGAGGAATGGTTTTAGGGGTAGGCTCTTCTTTATTGGTTTTTCAAATTGATAAATGGCTTCATAAGAATTAGTTTTTTTCTGTTTGTAAAAAAATATAGACTAATTTATGAAATAAACCTTCGGTAATAAAGACTATTTAGTTTCGGTTAACTTCTTAGCTTCGCTTAAATCCATACGAATACCATTATTAAAAGCCACTATAAAACAATCTTTATAGCCCAACTCTCTTAATTTTGTTTGTTGTTTCATTGCTTCATCCATTGAATTGTAATTACCAGATGTATATTTAAATAGTAATCCGGCTTTATAAAAAGACACATCTGATACATTAGCATATTTTACTTTTGCATCTACTTCTTTATCATTACTTGCAAATTGAACCTTAAATAAAATAGGTGATGTTGTTGTGTTTGTAACTACACTGTTTGTTGAGGTTACTTGTGCAATAACAATAGTTGTAGCTGTGTTTGTTGATTTAAGAAGCAATTCAATCTCCTTTATTTTTTGAGAGGCATAAGCATCATCTTTACCTTTAATTGTGTTTGCTTTTTGGTATAAAACAAATGCTTCTTGGTAGTTTTTATTTTTATGGTTTACATCTGCTAAAGCAATAAATTGTCTATATTTTCTTTCTAACTCCTCATTTTTAGCTTGCTTACTTTGTGCATTTACTAATGAATCAGTCTTCGCTTTTATCACTAATGCATCTTCTTTTGCTTTTTGTTCAGTTGCTAATTTTTCTTTAACCTTTAAACTTTCCTCATTTTTTGAGTTTTTATCATTTAGTTTTTCGCTTTTGTCATCATTCTTAGTTATTTCAATATCTTTTTCAATTTCTGTTTTTTCAATTGTTTTTAGAGCCTCTGTTTCATTAGCTATTTTATAGTTTTCATTTTGTAAAGGAACTTGGTTTTCTATATCATCTTTATAGGTAATTTTAATTCCTTCTTGTTCATCTTTATATTTTCTAAATGCCCTAAACAAACAGGCTGCTAAATAGCTTTGACCTTTCTCCGATCCCAAAAACTTTTCTTCCTGAGGATTCGTTAAATAACCTATTTCAGTAAGTACACTTGGCATAGAAGTTCTCCATAAAACCCAAATACTTTGCCGATGAACACCTTTATCAACTCTGCCAGCTTTTTTCAAATACTGTTCTTGTATTTTCATAGCTAATCCTGCACTTTGTATCACATAACTTGATGTGTAATTACTCATAATAATATAACTTTCTTCGCTATTTGGATCAAAACCCTGATATTTAGTTTCGTAATTATCTTCTAATAACATAGCTGAGTTTTCGCGTTGAGCAACTTTCATTTTACCTTCTTCATTTTTCAGTCCCATTACGTAGGTTTCTGAGCCAAAAGGCTCGGGATTTGCTGTTTCTACAACTATAATTTTCCCTCTCGAATTTTTGAAGGTTTTTGGTCGCATTTTACCAGTTTTTTTATCTTTTATCATTACAGGTTTACCGGCAGCATTACAATGAATAGATATAAATAAATCGGCGTTATTGTCATTAGCAATCTTTGCTCGGTCTTCTAATTCCACAAAAACATCTGTTTTACGGGTAAAAATAACTTTAACATCTTTTATATTTTCTTCAATTAACTTGCCTAATTTTAATGAAACTGCCAAAGCCACCTCTTTTTCTTTACAGGAAACTCCATTGCAACCAGGGTCTTTTCCCCCATGACCAGGGTCGATAACAATAATACGCACTTTACGTTTTGGTTCATCGTTACGAGTGTAAAACGAGCAAAAAACAATAACAACTAATGCCTGAACAAGGATCAATTTATAGAAAATTATATTTTTTTTTGTCATCATAACTTTAAAAATAACTACAATTAAACGAGTAATTGTTAGCTTTGTAAGCTTAGGTAAATTTAGTCGAGAGTAGTTATCAATACTGTTAAACATATATATTTTTTACTCTTATTATTGTTAATAAGTGATTTTGATGTTTTAGCTCAATCTGATCTGAAATCAAAATCATCCAAATCAATTCTCCAACAAAAAAAAACTGAACTACCAAATAACTCTGCAATTACCAAACCAATTTCTGTCATGCCATTGCCCGATGATAGCACAAATGTTGTTAGGGTTGATTCGCTAGATGATGAAAAAGATATTGAACCACTTCAAAATTCTATTATATATAATGCCAGAGACTCGATAAGATACGAAACTAAAGGACAAAAAATTTATTTGTTCGGCGACGCTTTTGTGCAATATGAGGACATGAACCTTAAAGCTGAATTTATAGAAATTGATAATGCAAATAATACCATTACAGCCTTTGGAAAAACAGATAGCTTAGGGAAAAATACAGGGACACCTCTTTTTAAAGACGGTGAACAAGAAATTGCTTGTAGAAAAATGATATACAATCTTAAAACAAAAAAAGGTAAAATTTTTGATATCAAAACTAAAGAAGGAGATTTGTTATTACAAGGAAGCGAAGTAAAAAAAGACAGTAATAATGTTGTGTACATGAAAAATCTAAAATGTATTCCCTGCGAATTTGAAGATTCTCGAACTATTTTTAAAGCAAAAAAAGCAAAAATTATTCCAGATGATAAGATTGTTACAGGACCAATGTATTTAGAAATTGGCGGTGTTCCTACTCCGCTAGGGCTGCCTTTTGGCTATTTTCCAAATACAAAAAAACGTCACTCAGGAATTTTAATTCCTTTTTACGGAAATAGTGAAGCGCTTGGGTTTTATTTAAAAGATGGTGGTTTTTATTGGGGTATTAACGACCAAACTGATATGACTATCAGAGGAGATATTTATAGTAATGGGAGTTGGGGCTTAAATACTGTAAATAATTACAATGTAAATTATAAATTTAACGGAGCACTTTCGTTAGGTTATTCTGAATTTAGGAATGGAGAAAAAGAAATTCCTAGCTTGTATTCTAAACAACGGGATATATCTATTAATTGGAGACATGTTCAGGATCTTAAGAATAATCCTACTGTTCGTTTTGGCAGTGATGTTAATATTAGAACATCTAAATACAATAAATTTAATTCTCAAAACACAGGACAATACTTAACTAATACATTTCAATCCAACATCAATTTTTCAAAAACATTTAAAATTGGAACATTAGGCGTAAATGCCAGACACGATCAAAATACACAAACTAAATTAATGAATATTTCTTTTCCGGAAGTTACCTTTAATGTCAATCGTTTTTATCCATTTAAAAAAGAAAGCAGAATTAAACAAAATCCTATTGATAAAATAGGAATTAGTTATTTATTGGAAGCGCGTAATACATTGTCGGGAGTTGATACCTCCATATTTAAAGGTAATGTTGGGGATAGTTTGAAATATGGATTTAGACATAGCTTACCAATTTCAACAAACATTACGCTTTTAAAATATTTCACCTTAACACCCGCTTTAAATTTAAGTGCTGTAATGTATACAAAAACTACTAGAAAGGAACTGAACGAAACAACCAATACAATCGTTAAAACAACCGACAAAAATTTCAAAACCGGATACGATGCCAATTTCAATACATCCTTGAGTACTAAACTATTTATGGATTATATTTTTAAAGGAAAACGCGTCAAACAAATCAGGCATCTATTAATACCAAGTATAGCTTATACTTACCGTCCGGATTTTGGTGAAGAACAATACGGATTTTGGAAAGATGTAATAAGCGATACAACCAATAAATTAAAAAGTAAATACACTATTTTTGAAAACACACTTTTTAGTGGACCTGCGCAAGGAACCCAAAACAGTTTAAGCGTTAACTTAAATAACAATTTAGAGGCCAAGATTCGTAAAAAAACAGATACCGGCTATGTTTATAATAAAGTAACTATAATTCAAAATTTGAGCTTTAGTGGGTTATACAATTTTGCTGCAGATAGCTTTAATATGTCAAACATATCCATGACAGGAAGAACGAAAATTTGGAAATATTTTGATTTAGTTTTTGGATCAACGTTTGACCCCTACTATACAGCCGTCCTTACTAACACACTTACTGCTTATGAAAGCTCTTATAGAACAAGAAATTATTTATATAATACCAATGGACGTTTAGTTGATTTTAGAACAGGAAATATTGCTATTAATGCTTCGTTTAGTTCTAATTCATTAGTTTCAAAAGCAAAAAAACCGGACCTTACTAATAGCGCAGAAAAAGGAGCAGTCAATACAAATACGGCTCAGGCGCAAGAAAAATTACCATGGAATTTAAATGTCTATTATAATATTACTTATACTAAAGAACTTAATAAATTGCGTGAAATACAAGCTTTAAATTTTAGTGGAGATGTATCCTTAACCAAATATTGGAAATTAGGTGTAACGAGTGGTTATGATTTTACAAACAGAAATTTAAGTTACACAAGTATTAATTTATACAGAGATTTACGTTGTTGGGAAGCTCGAATAGATTGGGTTCCTTTTGGTTTTAGAAAAAGCTACAGTTTAACTATTAATTTAAAAACAAGTATGTTAAGCGATGTAAAAATACCACGCCAAAGACAGTGGTTTGACAATTTTTAAAATTACGAATGATGTATTTTATTTAATTGTTTTCTTAAAATCTGATATAATTCAGGAGCTTTTTGTGTTCCTATTCTATATATAAAACCTGTATTATCTTTTAGCTCAACAAATTCATTTCCACTTGTAAAAAAACGAATAATCCCTTTACTATGAAGATTATAAACAGCACTTCTGAAAATATGTTTTTTGTAACGGCTTTTTCTAATAGTAGTAATTGTATCTAGATTTATTTTTACTCTACGAGCTGTCCAAAAACCATCAATCAAAATATAATTTGAAAACACTTGTGTATGTGTATGTAAAATAAAAGTAAGCATAGCAGAAAACAATAAAATTAATAGTCCTAACAAAAAAAATATTTTACCAGAATGTGGAATATCTAATGCCGGATAATGACCAATTCTAAAAATAGCTATCTGAATTGGTTTTGGATTTTCACTCCAGTAATAACCAACAAAACAAAATAAACTAATTACTGTTCGCCAAATAATACTGAGCCTGTTGTGACCCATGTATTGCTTTTCATCAAATATGTGTTTATCTGCTTGCAAAAATTCAATAAATTAATGATTAAAGTTACTGATAATAAAATTCAAAGTAAATTTTAAACTTTGTTTTCAAATATCACAAATAATTCGCGATTTTCTCTTGGTTTGACTGAATTATAAGCCGTTTCCATAGTTTTTATATTAAACAATGAAGCAAACAAAGCTTGATATTCCTGTTTATTACCGCCAAAAGGAGGTTTATCAGTATTTAAGATATCATTAAATAATAAGCCAACTAGTTTAGCGTCCGGCTTTAATAATTGCTTCATATGCTGAGTATATTTCTTTCTTAAAGACGGGTTTATAGCACAAAAAAAAGTTTGTTCAATAATTAAATCATATTGTCCATTGTGTTCAAAAAAATCCTGTTTAATAAGTTGTTCCTGAGGAAAAACAGGTAATCGTTTTTTTATATTTTGCAAAGGTTCTTCAGCAAAATCCAAAACAAATACATTTTTAAACCCTTGTCTATACAAAAATTCAGCTTCGTAAGAATTACCTGCGCCGGGAATCAAAATTTTTAAATCTTTATTATTTAATTGTTCAATATATGTTTTTAACGGCGAAGATATTGCACCAAGATCCCACTTAAATTCATTATTAAGATATAGGTTATTCCAATAGTTTTTTGATAAATCAGGTATCATTATTTACAATATTAGGATTAAATTTGTTAACTTTCTGTTCTATAAATACAACTTGCTAAAAAATCCATTCATAGCCTTTTTAAAATTGATTCGTATTGAGAATCTTTTTATTATTGCCGTTACACAAATTTGCATTAAATATTTTGTATTTGCACCACTAAATGATTTTTCGAAATTTACTCCAGTTTTATTTTCAATATCATTATTAAGCACATTGCTTATTGCCGCTGCCGGTTATATTATTAATGATTATTTTGATGTGAAAACTGATAAAATAAATCGCCCAAAAACAGTAGTAATTGATGTGGTTATAAAAAGACGTTGGGCAATGATTCTTCATATTTTGCTAAACGCAATTGGTTTAGTTTTAGGTTTATATTTAGCTTTAAAATGTCATAATCTTAAATTATTGTTATTTCAACTTATTAGTATAATATTACTTTGGTTTTATTCTACACATTTTAAAAAACAGTTATTAGTTGGTAATATTGTTGTATCGTTGCTTACTGCAACAATTCCTCTAATGCCAATGGTTTATGATTATTATTTATCTGGTGGTATTAATCCAATGATTTCAATGTTACTTGGTTCCTTTTTAAATACTTTACTTATTATTGTTTTAGGATATTCAGCTTTTGCATTTTTAACATCTTTTGCTCGCGAAGTCATTAAAGACATGGAAGATTACAAAGGTGATATTCAAACTGGTGGTAAAACGATGCCAATTGTTTGGGGTATGATTACCAGTAAAGTAGTTACTTTTTTTACTATTATTATTACAATTGGTTTACTTCTGTTAGCCTGTTTTAAATTTTATAAAGACCAACATAACGTTGCTGTATATTATATTTTAGGATTAGTTATAGTTCCGCTTATTATTCTCTTAATACATATTATTAAAGCTACAAGTAGCAAAGATTTTAAACTAGCGAGCTTATTACTTAAATTTACCATGCTCTTTGGAATAGGATTTACTTTTATTATTAAATACATTTATGAATAGTTACCCAATTATTCAAATCAAAAAACATGACCAATCATATAACCAAAAAGAAAAACAAATAAACCTATATGAATAGCATTGAACAACATCTTAAAGCATTTCCGTACCAAATTATTTTAGGATCAAACTCACCTCGCCGTCAGGAATTATTAAAAAGTTTGGGATTTACATTTTTAAACAAACCAATTAATGTAGACGAATCATTTCCAATTGACTTATTAGCTGAGGAAATTCCGCTTTATTTAGCTGAGAAAAAAGCCGATGCTTATGAAGATGATTTAAAAGATACTGAAATATTAATTACAGCAGATACTATTGTTTGGTGTGAAGGAAAGGTATTTAATAAGCCTGCTAATTTTGTTGAAGGCAAAAAAATGCTAGAAGCATTGAGTGGCAAAATGCATGAAGTATTTACGGGTGTTTGTTTAAAAAGTGGCAATAAGCAAACTACATTTTATGATGTAAGTAAAGTTTATTTTAAAAAGCTAAAACCAGAAGAGATAGAATATTATTTAATTAATTATACTCCCTATGATAAAGCCGGAGGTTATGGTGTACAAGATTGGTTAGGTTATATTGGTATTGATAAAATTGAAGGGAGTTTTTATAACGTTATGGGGTTGCCCGTAAAAGAATTATACGAAGAGTTGATTAAATTTTAAGTGGGTTAATAGTTTAAAAAGTAAATAACTATAAAATTCTAATTCTATTAGAGGAACATAAGTTTTTTGTAAAAAAAACTAACACATTATACGTAATGCTAGAGGTAATACTCTAATTGATAATTTATCTTTTATCAAAACAGGTTCTCCGTCAAAATGAACTGGCAATTCTCCGGTAAATTCAATTTCAATTTGTTTTCCTTTTTCAGAAATAAGTTTTATGGAGGTATGTATTTTTTTGGAAAACAATTTGATTCCAATCATTGGTAAAGCAAAATTTGAAAACGGTTTTAAAATACTCACATTTAAAATACCGTCGTTTAATTCTGCTTCGGGAGCAATGTAAACATCATTTCCCCATTGTCCTGCATTGGCAACTGTAATTAAAAATGCTTTGGTTTCTATGGTTCTTCCGTCAACAGTTATCTTGTAATTGTTTGGTGAATAACCAAAAAACTCTTTTACTGTAGTATTAAAATAAGTTACAAATCCTCGTTTAGTGCTTGTTGCAAATTCGTTAGCAATGTGTGCATCAAAACCAACACCAGAAGTGCAAAAAAACGGGTAATCATTTATTAATGCCCCATCAATTTTTTTGATATTTCCTTTTTCAATAATGTGTAAAGCTTTTTTTAGGTCTAACGGAATTCTATTGCTTCTTGCTAAACCATTACCTGATCCTAAAGGAAATATACCTAAAGCCATTTCTGTATGTACAATAACAGAGGCTACTTGATTTACGGTACCGTCGCCACCACAAGCAACAACAATCGTATAATTACCAATAAGTATTTGCTGTTTTACTGATTCGAAATCATCTTTGTTTTTCCAAACAATAAAATCATAATCAAGGTGTTGGGGAAAATGAGTTTTAATAAACTCAATGATATTAATTTTCTTTTTTACACCCGCATTTGGATTAATAACGAATGCTACTTTTTGAGCCATAATACTATTTTTTAGCAGAGGTAAAGAAAAATTCCTTTAAATAATTTGGTTCTACATAAGCTATATCAGCAAAATCTTGTACTTTATATTTTTGAAAAGCTAATCCAATCATTGATGAAGCACTTGCGGTTATGTTCTCTATAAAATAAATATTTGGTAATGTTTGTAATAAGTTTTTTGCCTTTAGCATCCCATCACCAAAAAAATAAATGTTTTTATTTTGATTAAAAACTTGGATACTTTCTTCATTTAAAACTAACGCTCTTACAGATAGTGTTTCGTTTAAATTGTTGTCATAAAGGGCTGTATATACTTCCATACGCCGGGCATCTAATAAAGGACAATAAAACGCTTCTTTATTTGCCTTGTTAATAGCGATTGCGCTTAAGGCTTTTAATGTATCTACAATAATGATTGGTATTTGTAAAGCGTAAGCTAAACCTTTAGCGGCAGAAAACCCAATTCGTAAGCCAGTATATGAGCCAGGACCAGAACTTACAGAAATAGCACTTAAATCTTTGGCTTGTAATGATACTTCTTTTAATAACTGTTCAATATACACATGGAGGTTTTCAGCATGCGTGTAGCCATTGTTTAATTCTTTAATTGCAATGAGTTTGTCATCGTTTGAAATTGCAACTGAACAAACGGTCGATGAACTTTCTATATGTAATAAATAAGCCAACTCTTTATTTTTTCTCAGAAAATAATTGATCTTTGTCTACAACTTTTATTTTTTTTCCATTTTTTAATGATTTAGAAACAGCACCGTATGGGCCAGAAATAATTTCATCACCAACATTTATTCCACTTTTAATTTCAATGTAATCATTATCCTGAATACCAGTAGTTACATAAACAATTTTAGAAACTCCATCTCTATTTAAAAATACACATTCTTTTATTTCTTCTTCCTTTTTATTGCTGTTTATTTTTTCTTCTTTTTCATCTTTCACAACAGTTTCCTGATTATCATCTTCTTCAAATTTTTTATTTATGTTCGTTGTGTCAGAACTTCGCGTAGTAACACCTTGTATTGGCACAGTAATGATATTGGCTGCTCGCATAGTTTGTATTTCTACACTAGCACTCATTCCTGGTCTAAATGGAGCAGGATTTTCATCTGTTACCAAATCAATATATGATTCTCTTAACACTCTTATTTTTACCACAAAGTTTGTTACCTGATCAATAGAAATCCCAGTTGTGTTGGCTGAGTTTGCAACTTCCGTTACAATTCCTCTGAATTTTTTTCCTATATAAGCATCTATTTCAATAATTGCAGTATCGTTTTTATGGATTCGAATTATATCATTTTCATTTACTTCTACACTTGCTTCCATTTCATTTAAGTTAGCTAAACGTAAAATTTCGGTTCCTTGTAAGCCTTGCACACCAACTACGCGTTCACCTTTTTCTACATTTAATTTAGATACCGTTCCATCAACAGGCGCGTAGATATATGTTTTATCTAAATTAGAATTAGCTTCTTTTAAAGAGGCTTCTACACTTTTAACATTATAATCAGAAGCTTTAATACTTTCTTTAATGCCATCTACATTGGCTTTTGCTGATTCAAAGGTTGCTTTTACAACATCAAATTCTTGTTGTGAAATAACATTTTGATCAAATAGTTTTTTGTTACGAGTAAATGATGCTTCGGCATTTACTAAGTTAGCTTGCGCTTGTGCTAATTGAGCCACGGCAGTTTTTAAATTTGCTTTAGTACTGTTTACTGTTGCATTAACTCTTTCAAAAGCACTTTCATAAATATCAGCTTTAATACGACATAATAATTGACCTTTTTTTACTTGTTCTCCTTCTTTCACATACATTTCAACAACCTCTCCAGATACGTCAGAGGTGATTTTTAATTCAGCTTCCGGTTGAATTTTTCCATTTGCCGATACGGTTTCTATGATACTTCTTTTAGCTGCTTTCTCAGTGGTTACTTCTGTTGGTTCTTCACCTTTAAAAAATTTAAAAGCAATTACACCAAATACTATTGCTATACAAATTCCTATAATCCAATATAATTTTTTCATTATTTTTATTTTTTGTTTTTCGCTGAGTTCTAATTTTAATAGTTGTTTTATCTGCTAAATATATTTGTTTTTAAAATTTCAATTCTTTTCCCTGATAAAAATCTAAAACCTTTAGTTTAAAAACATAATCATATTTTGCTTGTACTAAATTACTCTGTGCATTTTGTAAACGTGTTTTCGCTGTGTTAAAATCAAATGTACTAATGGCTCCAACATTGTATTTTTGTTGTGCATAATAAAAAGATTGTTCATTTGCTTCAACAGATGATTTATTAGCATTGTATTTATTAAGCCCGGCTCGTGCATTAGCATAGGCTTGAGCAATGGTTTTATATAAATTTTGTTCGGTTAAATCTTGTGTGTATTTTGCATTTAAGGCATTTAATTTTGCATTTTTAACACCTGTATAAGTTTGTAAACCGTTATAAATAGGAACTGATAATGTAAAACCTATACTTTTATTAACGTTATCGTTAAACTGATCGGCAAAAGGTTTTTTTGAAGTAGTAATATTGGCTTTTGGTTGATAAACAGGAGCAATAAGTGTTGGATTATTAGGATCATCTGCTATAAAATAGGATGTTTGCTCATAGCCAACAATATTTACAGCATCAATGTTTTTATCTAATTCTGATGTTCCAGTTCCTAAACTCCCTGTTGCAGATAGAGTAGGGCTAACTCTTCCTTTAGCAACATCCAGGCTTTTTTCGGCAGCCATTAAATTATAGTTAGCACTTTTAATGGAGTGTTGGTTTTTTAATGCAGTTTCGTATATATTTTGAACAGTTTGAGTTGCTAAATCATTATTCATCATATCAATGTTTGGTCGCGAAACATTAAAATTGTTTAGTGTATCTAAATTCAATAATTGTTTAAGGCTTAGCATTGCTATTTGATAATTATTATCAGACGCCGTTACATTTACTTCTTCATTTGCTAATTGAGCTTTTAAATCATAAACTGCACTTTTAGCTAATGTTCCGGCATCTACTAATTTTTGTGTACGATCTAATTGTTCTTGTGTAATTTTATATTGTGATTGTGCTATTTGTAAAATCTCATCACTAAAAATAACATTAATATAAGCGGTTGCCACATTTAACGACAAATCATTTTTTTGCTGTAAATAACTTTCGTTACTAGATAAATATTGGTATTCGTTTGCTTTAATTGTATTGTATTGTGCCAAACCAGACCAAAGTACTACATTAGAAGAAATATTAAAATTTTGAGAAAGTACTTGAGTGTTTGCAAAAGTATTAGTGTATCTATCAATGGTTCTACCAAAATTGTAAGTGTGTTGTGCTCCAGCATTTACGGTAGGTAAAATGGCCGCTTTACTTTGCGTGGCATTGTTTTTATTTATTTTGGTAGCAATTTCAGCTTGCTTTAAACTGATGTTGTTTTTTTGAGCAAAATCAACACATTGTTGCAAATCCCAAATGTTAGTTTGAGCAATG
The DNA here is from genome assembly GCA_947462425.1 of Bacteroidota bacterium. The sequence continues at coordinate 1,146 of CANHPI010000023.1, read as the reverse complement.
GATAATTGAGATATTCCTAAAAAGAGAAATGAGTAAATAATTGTTTTCATATTTTGATAATAATGTTTTTTAATGTCATATGGTTTTCCAGGTTCTCAATAATTAATATTTGTGAATAGGAAACATGGATGTTTTATAGTTAATTAAAAATCAAGGGTAAATTTACTTAAAAAAGTGTTTAAAATAGCCTAACTACACAAACGGAAAAAAAGTAGTTGCATTGGTAAATTTAATCTGCATAAATTAATTAGTTTGTTATTTCAAACTTTTATATTTGACCGGATTAAGTTAAGTATTATTAAGGTAATATGATTAAATTGGTGACGAATATCATTCTAAAGATTATTATAAAGAAGTAGACTTTTTATTTTCAGATAAATCCAATATTATTTTATTAACTTATGATTTTACAAGGTTGTTTTTAGTTAAATTTCTAATCTTTAATTGATATTTTAAATTTTCTTCAAATGATTCCGTTTTTGCAATACATCGCCCAGTATATTTTCGAACATCATGAAAATGAGACAGAGCATTTATGTATTGTATTACCTAACAAACGAGGTGCTTTATATCTAAAACAGCATTTGGCTAAGGTTTTTCAAAAAACTATTTGGTTACCAACTATTATAAGTGCCGAGGAATTAGTTGCCGAACTTTCAGGATTACAACAAGCTGATAGTATTGATTTAATTTGTGATTTGTATCAAGTATATACTTCTATTTTAAAAGAAAAAGCCGAACCGTTTGATGCTTTTGCAAAATGGGGAACGTTAATGTTGCAGGATTTTAATGAAGCCGATCGGTATTTAGTTGATACAAATTCTTTATATCAAAATTTAAAGGAAATTAAGGAAATTGAAAACTGGAGCTTGAGTGCAGATAATTTAACTGCCACTCAACAAGATTATATTGATTTCATGTTTCAAATGGGAACTATTTACCATCAGTTCACAAAATTATTATTTCAAAAAAAACAAGCCTATCAGGGTTTAATGTATCGTAAATCAGTGGAAGGTTATAAGAATTCCGCTTACATCAATCAATTCAATAAAATTTTAATTTGTGGTTTTAATGCCTTAAATAAAGCGGAGACTATTATTTTTTCGGAGTTGGTAAAAGATAAAAAAGCAAGCATTATTTGGGATG
>CANHPI010000022.1 GCA_947462425.1 Bacteroidota bacterium | reverse complement strand
GTATTGCGATATCTGTAATCCCTAAAGTGCTATGCGAAGAGTAATAATAAAGAATGCTACAATTGTAAATGAAGGTGAAACTTTTGTTGCTGATGTGTTAATAGTAAATAATAGAATTGAAAAAATTGCTAATACAATAGATGCCACTTTTGGTAATTTTAAAATTATAAATGCTGAAGGTTTGCATTTATTGCCGGGTTTAATTGATGATCAAGTGCACTTTAGGGAACCAGGATTAACACAAAAAGCCACAGTATATTCTGAATCTAGAGCTGCTATTGCTGGCGGAATTACTTCATTTATGGATATGCCTAATACAATTCCTAATACAACTTCATTAAATCTATTAGAGGAAAAGTATTTAATTGCTAAAAGTAGTTCGTTAGCTAATTATTCTTTTTTTATGGGTATAACTAAACACAATTTAGAGGAAGCTTTAAAAATTGATAATGAACAGATTTGCGGACTAACGGACGACGGCTTGTATTTTAATAATGATGAGGGAATACTAGCAAATTATCCTGAATTTTTAGAACAACTCTTTTCTAGAACGAATTCGTTGGTTGCATTACATTGCGAGGATGATGAAATTATTGATAAAAATACCGCCCTATTTAGAAAGCAGTATGGGGTTGATATTCCAGCTATCTGTCATTCTTTAATAAGAGATGAACAAGCTTGTTTTGAGGCAACAAAAAGAGTTGTTGAAATTGCAAAAAAATATAATACGCGTTTTCATGCGTATCATATTTCTACGGAGCTTGAAACTCATTTATTTAAATATAATGGTGCATTAAGAGACAAAAGAATTACATCTGAAGCTTGCGTTCATCATTTGTGGTTTACTGATAAAGATTACGATCGATTGGGACATTTTATTAAGTGGAATCCATCTATAAAATCCGAGAATAATAAGTTGGGATTAATTAAAGCTTTAAATAATAATATAGTTGATATTATTGCTACTGACCATGCACCTCATTTATTGTCAGAAAAAAGAGGCGATTATTTTCAAAGTAAATCAGGAGGTCCATTAGTTCAGCATGCCTTAGTAACCTTATTAGAATTATATCATCAAGGTTATTTATCCTTAGAGAAAATTGTTGAAAAAACGAGTCACCATGTAGCAGAAATTTATAGAATGGTTGATAGAGGCTATATTAGAGAAGGTTACTTTGCAGATATAGTTTTAGTTGATTTAAATGATAAATGGAATTCAACTTCAAATTTAAATTTGTACAAATGTGGCTGGTCTCCCTTCGATAATTATACATTTTCAAGTAAAGTTATTCAAACATATGTAAACGGCCATTTAGCCTACGACAGAGGAGTTTTTAATAATTCTGAATTAGGCAGACGATTACTATTTGAAAAAAATAGATAAGTAGATTAAAAAAATAAATTATTTAAAATAAAATGAATTTAGATTTATTAATTTCGAACCTTACTAGTCCTGCATTCCTATTTTTTATCTTAGGAATAGTTGCCGTAAAATTAAAAAGTGATTTAGAAATTCCAACTAATTCCTCTAAATTTATTTCGCTTTATTTGCTATTTTCAATTGGTTTTAAAGGCGGTCAGGAATTATCTCATGAATCATTTTCAGCGGAGATTATAAATTCTATGTTGTTTGGTATATTAATTTCCTTATTAATTCCGATATATACATTTTTCATCTTAAAACGAAAATTAAATATTTTTGATGCTGGAGCAATAGCCGCAGCTTACGGTTCAGTTAGTGCTGTAACATTTGTGACAGCTGTATCTTACTTAGATTCTGAAAAACTCCAATTACATGGTCATATGGTTGCTATTATGGCTTTAATGGAATCGCCAGCCATTATTGCTGGCCTAATTTTAATTTCTATTTATAATAAAGAGAAAACGGATACTGTAAATAAATTAGATGTGGTTAAACATTCATTTACAAATGGCAGTGTATTATTAATATTAGGTAGTTTAATTATTGGATTGTTGGCAAATGCAAAACAGGCAGAAGGAATAAAGCCTTTTACTAACGATATTTTTAAAGGATTTTTAGCCATATTTTTATTAGATATGGGAATTGTAAGTGGTAGAAAATTATCAGCTTTTTTATCTAATGGTTGGTTCCCGTTTTTATTTGCCATCGTAATTCCATTATTTAATGGTTGTATAATTGCTATTTTAAGTCAACTTGTTACCAACGACATTGGTAATCGATTTATGTTTGCTGTTTTAGCATCAAGCGCTTCTTATATTGCAGTGCCTGCAGCAATGAAGTTAGCTAATCCAAAATCAAACGCGGGATTGTATATACCTATGGCATTAGCAATTACTTTTCCTATAAATATTACGTTAGGTATGCCTATATACCTTTCGATAATAAAATACTTAGTTTAGTTTTATTAAAATATTCCTAGTTAATCAATAACCTCTTGTATCTTATCCATTTTTTCTTCAGTATATTCACCAGAAACAACTTCTACAATTTTACCGGATAAATTGATGACGTAAAAATACGGAATACCATCATCAGCAGGTTTCATTTGATCTTTCAGTAATTTAATATCAGTATCACAATCAATTACATTTCCCCATAAATCTTTTTGTGTAGCATTTTTAAAATCAGCTGCAGCTTTTTTAAATCCACTAATTAATGGGATAAAAAAATAGTTCACATCAAAATAACTAGCTACATCAAAATAGTCAGTTCCGTTAGGTTTTGCTACAAATATATCATACATAGGTTGTATCCATGTTTTTAAATCATCCTCAGCTGATCTTTTGTAACAAACACCAACAATGGTAAATTTTTTAGTGCCAACTATCGGAATAGAAATTGACGTACCGTCTAAGCAATGTCCAGATAAGCTCGGGAATGCTAATTGTGTTTGTGCTATTGTGTTTAAACAAAAGCAAAGTGTTATTATAAATAATGAATATTTAAGGTGTATTTTTTTCAAAACAGTGAAAAGTTTATTGAGGTTATTTTAAATTCTTATTATAAAAGTGATTTTTTATTTCTCAGAGTTAATGTTACAAATTTTATTTATCCTAATCCACCTAACATACAAATTCTGTCAAATTCTTCAGGCTTTACAATCCCAACAGATAAACGTTGTAATTTCACTAACTGCATTTCTTTTAGGTATTCATCTTCTTTTATATGAGCTAATGTTACAGGTGTTTTTAGAGCTTTAAATGGTGCAAATTCTACCGCTACCCATGCTTCTTCTTTTGTAGTTGGATCTTGAAAAGCCTCCTTTACTACCTTTGCAATTCCCACTATGCATAAGCCTTCATTGCTATGATAAAACAATGCCAAGTCGCCCTTTTTCATTGCTCTTAAGTTGTTACGGGCAGCGTAGTTTCGCACACCATCCCAGGTAGTGACTTTATCTTTTTTAAATTGATCCCAGCTATATTTAAATGGTTCGGATTTTATTAGCCAATAGTTCATGTAATAAATTAATTAGTTCTCTTGAAAATTACTTAATTATATAGATAAACACAAAATAAATTGATAACATTTTGGTCAATAAATTAATAGAAAATAAGTTTGAATTGTTATAGTATTTATTAGATTTGTTATGCATTTTAAAAACCGCTAAATGGCACATTTATCAGATAGAATAAATCTTATTTCAGAATCACAAACTATAGCTATGGCTCGTAAAAGTCGCGAGTTAAAGGCACAAGGTGTAGATATTATTAGCTTGAGTTTAGGCGAACCAGATTTTGCAACACCGGATATTATTAAAGAAGCAGCCATAAAAGCTATTAATAATAATTTTACCTATTACACCCATGTGAGTGGTTATGTTGAGTTACGTGAGGCTATTGCGAATAAGTTTAAACGGGATAATAATTTAGATTACACTGCTGATGATATTGTTGTTTCAACAGGTGCAAAACAAAGTATTGCAAATGCAGTGTTATGTTTAATTAATCCTGGAGATGAGGTTATTATTCCTGCACCTTTTTGGGTAAGTTATTTAGAGATTTTAAAATTAGCTGGGGGTGTGCCAATCATAATTGATACAACTATTGAAAATGATTTTAAAATTACTGCTGAAGAATTAAAAGCACACATCACGCCAAAAACACGTATGATGATGTTTAGTACTCCCTGTAATCCAACAGGTTCTGTTTATAGTAAACAAGAATTAAGAGCTATAGCAGATGTTGTAAAGCAATATGATGAATTATATATCATGAGCGATGAAATTTATGAACACATTAATTTTGTTGGCGGACATGAAAGTATGGCTCAGTTTCCGGACATAAAAGATAGGGTAATTACCATTAATGGTGTTTCAAAAGGATTTGCCATGACGGGTTGGAGAGGTGGAATTATGGCAGCTCCAAAATGGATTGCTCAGGCTTGTGATAAAATGCAAGGTCAATTTACATCCGGTACGTGTAGTATTACTCAAAAAGCAATGCATGCAGCTATGGATTTACCATCAGATAGCACGCATTATATGCGTGATGAATTTAAAAAACGAAGAGATTTAGTGTTAACATTAATGAAGGAAATTTCAGGATTTAAAACTAACGTTCCGGATGGTGCGTTTTATGTTTATCCTGAAGTATCTTCCTTATTTGGAAAAAAATATAATGAATACACAATTAATAATGCAACAGATTTATCAATGTTTTTGTTAGATGTAGCTCACGTAGCATTAGTGCCTGGCGCTGCATTTGGCGACGATAAATATATTCGTTTTTCTTATGCAACATCTGAAGATAAGTTAATTGAAGCCTTAAAAAGAATGAAAGAGGCAATCGATAAATTGAGTTAAGAGATTGAAAGGACCAAAGGGATTTAATAGAAGTAAGGAATAGAAATTAAAAATATAAATCTGCAAAATCTGCGCTATCTGCGGGGAATAGAATTAGTAGTAAATGAAAAAATTATCTGTAAAAAAAGAACACATCCGCGAAATTTTTAGATCATTTAGTAATTTAAATGTTTTGATAATTGGAGACGTGATGATTGATAGTTATATGTGGGGAAAAGTAAATCGTATTTCTCCGGAAGCACCCGTTCCAATTATTGCGGTTAATAAAAAAGAAAAGCGTTTGGGAGGAGCTGCTAATGTAGCTCTTAATATTCAGGCAATGGGAGCAAATCCGATATTATGTTCGGTAATTGGTATTGATTATGAAGGACAAAATTTTTTAGATTTATTAAAAACTCAAAAATTAAGTCAGAAAGGTATTTTAAAATCTCGTGACAGAATTACTACTGAAAAAACACGTGTTATTGGAAACAATCACCAGTTGTTGCGTATTGATGAAGAGATAGAAGAAGACATTACCCCACCTGAAACTCAGCAATTAATAACTTTAATTTCTTATATCATTCAACATGATAAAATTGATGTTATTTTATTCGAAGATTATAACAAAGGATTAATTACTCCCAAGTTGATTACTAAAGTTGTTGAGTTAGCAAAAAGTAAAGGAATACCAACATGTGTTGATCCTAAAAAGAAAAACTTTAATGCGTATAAAGGAGTTACTTTATTTAAACCAAACTTAAAAGAATTGCGTGAAGGTTTAAAATTAGATATCAGTTCAGATAATATTAACGAGTTACAACGTGCCATAAGCAGTTTTAGAGTAAAACAAAAATTTGATACAGCATTAGTTACATTAGCAGAAAAGGGAGTGATTATTAATTCGCGTACAATTAAAGAACATACACCTGCGCATATTAGAAGTATTGCTGATGTAAGTGGAGCAGGGGATACTGTTATTAGTGTTGCCGCTTTATTAGTTGCTTTGCATGTTAATCCAACAGTTATGGCAGCTATTTCAAATTTAGCAGGTGGTTTGGTGTGTGAACAAATAGGCGTTGTACCTGTTAGTAAAGAACAGTTGTTAGAAGAAGCTCTGAAGTTGGATTTTGTGAAGTAGAATAAGTTCCCGCTGATTTCGCTGATTTACGCAGATAGTTAGGTGAATGCTGGAACGGTTATATTTTTTATTCTGCGATAATCTGCGGTATCTGCGGGAACTAAAAACAAAATAATGTCTCAAATTACACCATACAATAACACCGAATCAAAAAAAGAGCAAGTGGCTCAAATGTTTGATAATATTGCTTTTCGTTATGATTTTTTAAACTCTTTGTTATCACTAGGTATTCATAAAGGATGGAGAAAAAAATGCATCAAATTAATTGCGGATAAAAAACCACAATATATTTTAGATGTAGCTACCGGCACTGGGGATTTTGCTATTGCAGCAATGAAGTTAAATCCTGCTAAAGTAATTGGTATTGATATTAGCGAAGGAATGATGAGGTTTGGTAGAGAGAAATTACAGAAATTAAATCTCGACAAAACAATTACACTTCAGTATGGAGATGCAGAAACTTGTGATTTAGCTGATAATTCGATGGATGCCATTACCGTTGGTTTTGGTGTAAGAAATTTTGAGAATTTAGAAAAAGGTTTGATTAATATGTTACGTATTTTAAAACCAGGCGGACAATTATGTGTTTTAGAATTTTCGTCTCCACAAAAATTTCCAGTAAAACAATTTTATAAATTCCATTTTAAATATATTACTCCAACATTAGGTAGGATGTTTTCTAAAGATACAAGAGCTTATACCTATTTACCGGAATCCATTAAAGCATTTCCTGATAACGAACGCTTTACTGCTATACTCGAAAAAGTTGGTTATAAAAAAGCTTCGTTTAGATCTGTAGGTTTGGGTTTAGCAGCTATTTATATGGCTGAGAAATAGTTGTTATTATATTAATTTTTTTAAAAGTATTTGCGTTAGGGATAGAATGAAAATCCTTTTGACTGTTCTTAGCAAAAGATTGGAGTGATAGCCCGGCCAAAGGCAACGCCCTGAAAAAACATAAAAAACCTTACTTATTTTCTTTTAGTTCTATCGTATAAATCATGAACTATACCATCTGATAAGCCAATTTGAGGAACAAAAATATCTTCAATATCGGCTATTTTCATAATGGTAATAAATATTTTAGAAGCATGAACAATAACATCAGCTCTATCAGGTTTTAGTCCTAAAACATCAACACGCTCTTCGTATGTATAGGAATTTAGCATGTCGTGAATGCCCTTTAATTTACTATAACTAATATTTTTATTTTCTTTTTTTGTCATCTTAAATATCTTATTGATATTTCCTCCAGAACCAATAGCTCGTAATGGACTGTAACCAAAGGTTGTCTTTTTTATCCACTCCTTCATCAATTCCCATTCTTCTTTCTCCACTTTATTCAACAGCATTCTTACAGTTCCAATATTAAATGATTTAGATGAGATAACTTTATGATTGCTGTATAAGGTTAATTCTGTGCTACCACCGCCAACGTCTATATATAAGTATGAGTATTTTGGATTTAGTAATTCTTCAATATGATTTGAAAAAACCAATTGCGCCTCTAATTTTCCATCAATAATTTCAACTTCTAAATCAGCTTCTTTTTTTATACGCCTAATTATTTCTTCACTATTAGTAGCGTCACGCATCGCGCTTGTAGCTACAGCTCTGTAACCATCAACTTCATAAACCTTTATTAGTTCTCTGAAGCCACGCATAGCAGTAATTAATTTTTCAGCTTTTTTTTCAGAAATTTTCCCATTCAAAAAAACATCTTCACCTAAACGGATTGGTAAACGAATTAATTCTTCCTTGCTAAAATGGGGTTTCCCATTTACGTCGTAGGCCCTGCAAAATAATAAACGCATGGCATTACTTCCAATATCAACTGCTGCAAAAATCATATTTTAGTTTTTGGTTTAGTAACATTTAAAGTTTTAATATATGATTCAGTATCCTTTTTTAGGTAGCTATATATTTCGTCTTGTACACGAATTTTTCGCTCACCCACTTTTGCTTTTTTATATAAATTTTGTTGTAATCTATCTAATATACGAACCTTAGTGTTTCCTGATAATTGTATGTTAATAATATCTTTTATTTGTTTTTTAATTTCAGTGTTTAATATTGGAACAGCCACTTCACTTCTGCTATCTAAGTTTCTGCTCATCCAATCTGCTGATGTAATGTATGTCTTTTCATTCCCATTATTTGCAAAAATAAATACACGGGCATGTTCAAGATATTTATCTACAATGCTATAAGCTTTGATATTATCACTGTAACCCTCAATTTCTGTAACTAACGAACAAATACCTCTAATAATTAATGTTATTTTAACGCCCGCTTGCGATGCTTCATATAATTTTTCGATCATATCTTTATCAACCAAACTATTCATTTTTAAAATCATGTAAGCATTTTTTCCAGCTTTGGCGTTTGATATTTCTTTATCAATTAAATTCATAAAGGTTTGACGCATGTAAAATGGTGCAACGGCTAAATGTTTATAAGTACCTGTTTTAAAATTATTTGTGTAAAAATCAAATACATTCGAAATTTCATCTGTAATATTTTTATCAGCCGTTAGTAAACTAAAATCAGTATATATTCTAGCAGTTTTTTCGTTAAAGTTACCAGTACCTATATGAGCATATTTTAATTCTTTACCATTTACTCTCGTTGTAATTAAAAATAATTTACTGTGCACTTTTAATCCAGGTACTCCATAAATAACAGTTGCCCCTTCTTCTTGTAATTTGTTAGCCCAATAGATATTATTTTCTTCATCAAAACGCGCTTGCAGTTCAACTAATACTGTTACTTTTTTACCGTTTTTTATGGCATTTACCAAAGCATTAGCAATTTTTGAGGAGTCTGCTACTCTGTATAATGTAATCTTAATTGATTCAACCGATGGGTCAATAGAGGCTTCTCTTAAAAGAGTAATTATATGATCATATGTATGATATGGATAATGTAATAAAATATCTTTTTGTTTAATAACACTTAAGATACTAGTGTTAATATTATTAAGATATTTATGATTTAATGGATGTGGTTGTTCGTAAACTAATTTTTTTTCTCCAATATTTGGGAAACGTATAAAGTCTTTAAAATTGTGATAGCGGCCACCTGGAATAGCATTATCTTTTTTATCCATTCCTAATTTTTTCATGATAAATGCGAGCATTTCTTTACTCATTGCACTATCATATACAAAACGAACAGGTTGTCCTTTTTTTCTATCTTTTACACCCTTTGATATTTTTTCGAGCATGCTTTTACTTACATCTTGATCAATATCTAATTCAGCATCTCTTGTCAGTTTAATATTTATAGCTTCTTTGGTTGTATAACCAAAAACAGAAAACATTTTATGAACATTAAATCTAATAACATCATCTAATAAAATAATGTATTTTTTATTTTTCTCTTGAGGTAAAATTACAAATCTACTTGTTGTTTTCGAAGGAATTTCAATAAGAGCATATTTGTTTTTTTGTTTTTGAATTGTAGAAATTAAACGAATAAATAAGTAGCCCGACTTATCCTTCATATATGGAAATGGTTTATTTTCATCAACCATTATAGGAAAGAGATTCGTTTCAACTTCATTATGAAAGTAATCTTTAACGAACAGTTGTTGATTTTTATTTAATTGTTTTTCATTAATTATAAAAACATTTTGTTTTGCTAACTCAATTAGTAATTCTTGATAGATTTTCTCAAAATTTTGTTGTTGCTCAATTACTTTTCGTTGTAGTTTGTGCAGTAATTCTTTAGGATCGTCACCGTAAACAGCAATGGCTTTTTTTCCTAATTTGCTTAGCCGATTTATAGTAGCAACCCTAACACGATAAAATTCATCGCGATTATTACTGAAAATTCCTAAAAATTTAAGTCGCTCGATAAGCGGAGTAGAGGGATCAGATGCTTCTTGAAGTACACGCTCATTAAAGGAAAGCCAACTTATTTCCCTATTGATATGCGGAATTTTGTTTTTTAACATAATAAAATTCGGTAAGCTATTTTAGTTACCAAATATAAGCAAAAGCAGTAATTGTTTTTTGATTTTTAGTTACATTTGAGATGTTTATTTTTAATAGTATATGTCTTTTATAAAAAAATATGGCGCATTGTGTGTTATCTTTATTTTCCATGTTATTGGAGTTATAGGTTTTATATATAATCCAACATTTTTTAAATTACTTAGCCCTGTTAATTTATTATTATCAACTGGCTTGATAATGGTAATGAGTAAAGAAAACCGATGGCAGTTTTTTGGAGCAATCTTGCTTGTAGCAATTTTAGGTTATATCATTGAACTTATTGGCGTTAAAACAGAACTTATTTTTGGTTCTTATGTATACGGAAATTCTTTTGGTTATAAATTATTTTCAGTACCACTTTTAATCGGCGTAAATTGGGCTATTTTATTATATAGTACTTCTCAACTATCAAAATTTAAAAATCCGATTATAAATGCCTTATTTGGAGCATTTTTAATGGTTTTGCTCGATTTTTTTATTGAACAAAATGCTTCAAAATTTGATTTTTGGTATTGGAAAATGAATGTTATCCCTTTGCAAAACTACATTGCTTGGTTTATCGTTTCTTTTATTTTTAACTTATTGGTTCAAAAACGATTATCTCAAAAAACTAATTTTACTTCTCAGGTTTTTTATTTCATTCAGATTGCTTTTTTTGCAGCACTTTATTTGGTAGATTTTCAAATTACATCTCATCATACATATTTATTATTTGATGTTATTTGCATTTTATTCCCACTTTTAAGTAGCTTTGACAAGAGAGTTTCTTTTTATAAATCTTGGAAATTTTTATTTCCTGCAATTGCAATTAATGGTGTCTTTTTTATTTTATGGGACATCCTTTTTACTGCTCATGGTGTTTGGGGATTTAACGAAAAATATATTACTGGTATTTATTTATTTAATCTACCAATTGAAGAAGTTTTGTTTTTTGTTAGTATACCCTATTCTTGTGTGTTTATTTACGAAGTTTTAAAAGTATATGTAAAACGCGATGTTATCGGTTGCGTTAAACCGATGAATGCTATAGTTATTTTATTATCATTATGTTTATGCATCATTTATTATGATCGAACCTACACAATCGTAAATGGTGGTATTTGTTTATGTTTGGTTTTGTTTGCTTCATTAATATATCGGTTCAAAGATTTAGGTAGATTTTATTTAGCTTATTTTATTTCCTTAATACCATTTTTAATTTGTAATGGCATTTTAACGGCTTTGCCTATTGTTACTTATAATAATGAAGAGAATATGGCTATTCGTTTGTATACAATACCTGTGGAGGATTTATTTTATTGTTTAAGTATGTTATTGGGCACAATATTACTAATGGATTATTTTAAGAGTAAAACTATGAGTAGAAAATTATGATTTTAAAAAAATACACTATTCCAATAATAACTTTATTAGCAATTATTGCTTTTTTTTATTTGTTTGCTAATGTGGTTATTTATTTAGTTATCTCATTAATTTTAGCATTAATTGGCTCTCCAATTGTTAATGTCATTTCAAAAATAAAAATTGGTAAATTTCGTATTAATGCAACTATTGGTGCAGTTATAACTTTACTTTTTTTCTTTATTGTAGTTTATATTATTGGAATTATATTTTTACCGCCTCTAATTTCTCAAATCACATTTTTGTCGACTTCAAATTTTCACGATGTAATGCATAACATATTTGTATTCTATCCCAATTTAAAACTTACTTTAAAATCATTTGGTTCTGAGCAACAAATTATGAAAAGTGTTATTGAACAAGTCAATCATTTTTTGAATTTTGAAAACATATCCTCTGTTTTTAATAATACAATTTCTTATACAGGTGCAATTTTCGGTGGTTTTTTTTCGGTGTTATTTATTACGTTCTTTTTTTTGAAGGATGGTAAAATGGTTGTAAAATCTCTAATGCTTATAACGCCTTCAAATTATGAATCTGAAATGTTGGATATTTTTAAAACTTCAAAAAAAATGCTGAGTAAATATTTTATCGGTTTGTTTATTGATATGATACTTGTATGTTTTATTGTAACTCTTTTAATGTGGTTTTTTGGAATTAAAAACGCCTTAGTAATTGGTTGTTTAGCTGGAGTTTTGAATGTGATACCTTATATTGGTCCAATTATCACTTTGTTTTTTGCAATATTTTTAGGAATAAGTGGTTGTATTGAATATAATCAATATGAATTAATTACTATGACTATTTTTAAAATTAGTATTATCCTTTTAGGAACAAATTTAGTGGATGCTCTTCTTATTCAACCAACTATTTTTTCAAATACAGTTAAAGCCCATCCCCTTGAGATATTTTTAGTTATTTTAATGGCAGGCGCTATTGGTGGAGTTTTAGGAATGGTATTAGCTATACCTTGTTATACTCTTTTAAGAATTGTTGCCAAAGAATTTTTGGATCATTTTAAATTCTTTAAAAAACTAACCCAAAATATATCTGAGTAGATTATGGAAACAAGTTTCAAATTTTTAAAACAACTTTCAAAAAATAATAATAAAGAGTGGTTTGATATTAACAGAAAAACCTATGAAGTTTGTAAGGTTGAATTTGAAACTATCATAAAAATTCTTCTTGATAAAAGTCTTGTTTTTGATAAGCAACTTGCGGGATTAGAAGCCAAAAAATGTTTATTTAGAATTAACAAAGATGTGCGTTTTAGTAAAGACAAATCACCTTATAAATTAAATATGGGTGCAAGTATTAATCCTGGTGGAAAAAAGTCAATGATTCCTGGTTATTACATTCACATTGAACCGGGAAAAAGTTTTTTAGCAGGTGGGTCTTATCAACCTATGCCAGAAATGTTAGCGGCTATCAGACAAGAAATTGATTACAATAGCGCTGAGTTTAAAAAAATTATTTCGGCTAGAGATTTCAAATTATATTTTAAAGAATTATCACAAGAAGATAAATTAAAAACAGCTCCGAAAGGATACGAAAAAACACATCCAGATATTGCTTTATTACAACTTAAACATTTTATCACTGTTCATCCTTTAAGTGATGAAGATGTTCTCAATAAAAATTTCCCTACATATGCAGCTAAGGTATTTAAAGCGATGTTGCCTCTTAATTTGTTTTTAAGGAAATGTATGGAGTAGTTATAATATCCAATAAAGAATCTACTGTATAATCTGCTATTGCAAATTTAGGATTGTTTTTATTTATTTCTTCCGGAATTGCCACAACTTTCATTTGAGCTGCTTTGGCAGCAATAATACCATTTATAGAATCTTCAATAACCAAACATTCATTTGGATTTATAGTTAAAGATTTTGCGCAATTTAAAAATACATGCGGGTGTGGTTTCCCATATTCTAAGAATTCTGCCGAAGTTAATGTGTCAAAATAATGCCCAATATTTAAAACCTCAATAACTTTATTCATGAGTTTTGTATTTGATGACGTACCAACTCCTATTTTAAATCCCTTTTCTTTTAAATGAGGTAAAATTTCATTTACGCCTTTCATGGCTTTTCCTTGTTCAACAATCAGATCACAAAGTCTATTTATAACTAATTCATCAAAATTATTAATCGTAATATTAGTGATATTATTTTTTTTGAACCAAAAATCTGCAACTTCCTTAAATCTTAAACCTGTTGTTAATCTGCAATGCTCATCGCTAAAAGGTATTCCAATTTCTGTAAAACTATTTATCATCGCTCGCCTCCAAAGAGGCTCAGAGTCAATAATAACCCCATCCATATCAAAAATAACTGCTTTTATTCCTGTTAACATTGTTAATTTCTTTGTTTAATATTTACAAAGATAAGCTAAATATGATGCTGTATCAATGGTATTTTTGCTATATGTATTTTCCGGATTTTTTTGAAATAGGAGCAGACGAAATTTTGTTACTTGCTTTTTTTGTGTCGTTGGTAGGCATTATTATTCATTATTTAAATAACGCTTTACCAATTGGTAATTTTTCAAGTACTTCTCTTGAAAGTGGTTTAAGTAATGAGCCTGTTAGTATTATTATTTGTGCTCGCAACGAGGACGATAATTTAACGGATTTTTTGCCGAAGATTTTAGTTCAGGATTATCCAGAGTTTGAAGTTGTTGTTGTTAACGATTGTTCTATTGATAACACTGAAAATGTGATTGATGAGTTTGCGAAAATTTTCCCTAACTTAAAAAAAGTAACTATTAAAGAAGACGATTATTATAAACATGGTAAAAAGTTTGCAATAATGGTTGGAATTAAAGGGGCTAAATACAACAACTTATTGTTTACTGATGCCGATTGTTTTCCTGCTAATGAAAATTGGTTAAAAGAAATGAGTGCAGGTTTTGTGAATAAAAGAGAAATTGTATTAGGCTATGGTGCTTACAAAAAAGAAAGTGGGTTTTTAAATAAGTTAATTCGTTTTGATACTTTTTTAATTGCAGTTAATTATTTATCTGCTGCTATTAAAGGAAAGGCTTACATGGGTGTTGGACGTAATTTAGGATATAAAAAAGAATTGTTTTACAAAGAAAAAGGATTTTCTAAACACTATCATATTACTTCAGGTGATGATGATTTATTTATTAATCAAGCTTGTAATAAAGAAAATACAAATATTATTGTTTCCTATAATGCTATAACCTATTCGATAGCTAAAAAAAAATTAAGTGATTGGAAACGTCAAAAGCAAAGGCATTTAACTACTTCACCCTATTATAGTGCGAGTAGTAAAGTTAAAATCGCCTTGGGATACGCTTCTCAGTATGGCTTTCATTTGCTTTTTTTGAGTTTGTTTCTATTTAAAACCACTCTTATTGCAGCAATAGTTGGTTTTATTTTGAAAATTAGTTTGCAAATGATTATCTTTAAGAAAGCATCTAAAAAAATGAACGAGATGGATTTATGGGCTTTTTCATTTTTTTATGAGGTAGTATTATTAATTGTTTATCCACTATTTTTCATCAGTAAATTTTTTCATAAACCAAACAAATGGAAGAGTTAGATCCAACTAGACATCTTACAACAAAAGGAGTTTATGATTATAAGCTTATTCAGTTGGCTTTACATAACGGTGATC
>CANHPI010000021.1 GCA_947462425.1 Bacteroidota bacterium | reverse complement strand
ATAACGAGCTGCAAGCCTTGCAATACATCCTGTAAATAATTGAATCACACTTATTTTGTTTATACAATTCTACGTAGAATATGTAAATAAAAAAAGTGCTAAAATACATGTTTATGTAGGTTAATTTTATTGCCGTAATATGGCTCAATGATTTACTTTGTTATAATGAATTTAGAATTAATTGCAGCGTCAAATAACTTTCAATTACATTATAAAGAGCATCATGCTCGTATAAAACTAACCGACGATGTAATCGTAAGTTATTTGGTTGATTTAACCCTATTAACTATTTCAAAAATCGAAAATACAATTGAGGAAAAGCTAAACAACCTTAATTTAATTAATTCAGACATAAAAAAAATATTTTATACCTGTGTTGAATTAATTCAAAACCAGTTTTTGTATGGCATTTCAGATAACAGTAATACGCAAAATAAGTATTTTATAATTTCAAAAAACGGAAACTGTATCAAGATAATTAGTGCAAATCTTATTCAAACCTCTCAGGTAAATTATTTAAAAAATAAAATTGCCACCGTTAATTCTTATAGTAACAAAGATGAATTAAAATCATACTACCTCCATCAGCTTGCAAATAATGAGTTTGGAGAAAAAGGTGGTGCTGGTTTAGGTTTTATTACACTAGCATTAAAAAGCAAAAATTTATTACAAACTGAATTTCAACAAATAGATGATATTTATTCCATATTTATTCTAAATATTAATTTTGATATAACTATCCAACCAAAAATGACATGTCCACTTTTTGATGGATTTAATATTTGACATTACTATCTTTAAAAAAAGGATATTTAAGTAAATAGTCATTACTATTTAATTGCCTTCATTCATTATTAATCAATAAATACTTTTA
Source organism: Bacteroidota bacterium (assembly GCA_947462425.1). The sequence goes on along the minus strand of CANHPI010000021.1, from coordinate 14,224 downwards.
GAAATCCAAATCTAATTTGGAAAACAATTACATATCTGTTAATGCAATCAATAATTTTTCAATTTTTAATTTCATTTCTTTTGGCGAGCAATCGTAATTATTAAATAAAACAGAAAATGCTAGTTCTTTTCCTGATTTTGTTTTTACATAGCCACAATATCCTCGAGCTCTGTTTATATAACCAGTTTTGGCTCTCATATTATTTTCAGCAAAAGTACCTTTGCATAAATTAGTCATACTTCCATTTTTTCCGGCAATGGGCAACGATGCATTAAATGAAGGATAGATTAAGCTGTCTCTGAAAATTTTTGATAAAATAGTTGCTTGTATTTTTGTAGTAATTGTATTTGCCCTTGATAAGCCACTGCCATCAGCCATATGCAAGCCACTCACATCAACTCCTCTATCCTTCCAATAATTTTCAATTACTCTAATGCCACTTTCGGTTGTTCCTTGTTTTCCTGATTTAACCGATCCCAAAGTTTTTAAAATACTTTCTGCATAATGATTATTACTTTTTTGATTAGTATAAAACACTATTTTTTCAAGTTTTGGAGAGGTATGAGTATAGATTAATTGCTCAGAAATTTCGGAGTAAATATTAGGAATTTCATTCATCACTAATTTTACATCGCTAGCAACTAAATTAGTTTTACTTAACTCAGTTTGTAATTGGGTTGCAAAAAACAATGGCGGCTCTGGCATTGATGCTTCAATTTCATAATGTTTTTTATTGGGAGGAATTGTTCCTGATATTCTTCTTGAATAACCAATTGGGTCTCCATAAACAAAAGCGTCATCTTCAGTTCCTGATGATATAACATTCGAATTAATTACGACCTTTTTTGAAAAATAATCCGGATACATACTTTCAACTTCTGCTATTGTATTATTATTTCCACTATTATAGAATATTGAAAATTTATTGTCGTGATAAGAAAGTCCATTAGCTCCAGCTCCAAAATAATTACCAATATCTGCCCAAATCCAGCTACTTGGAATTGAATTGTCAAAATAAGAAGCATCAGTAATAATAGATCCGGTTATTTTTTTTAACCCTTTTGTCTTTAGCTTCTGAATCAATGATGTATAAAAAACAGAGTCGTTATGGAAAAAATAAGATGAGTTAAAACTAGGATCACCAACTCCCTTAACAAGAAGATGAGATTTAGTTAATCCTGTAACAGAATCTTTTTTTTGAAAGTTATAAAAGTTAGTTTTATAAGTATAGTTTTTTCCTAATATTCCCAATGCACTAGCAGTGGTAATTATTTTCATTGTGCTAGCGGGTATAAGAGCAATTTCCGAATTGTATTCCTTTATCATTTTGCCAGTTGCGGCATCTATAACGCAGTAGCTGTAAATGGCATGTTGTAAATCTTTATCTTTTTTGTAAACTTCTAATACGGCATCCAACGATGATTGAGCCTGAGAAAAAAAATGTAAGAGAATTATAATTAAAAAAACAATAATTTTAGTCATATTAAAAATTGATTATATATAAAAATAAAGCCTAATCTTAAATTAAACTTTGTACTTCTAATTTTGTTTTTAACTTTATGCTACTCAAAACGATAAACATGATTTATGCCAAATACGTCATTTGCTTTTAAACAATTTATTATTAAGCAAGATAAATGCGCTATGAAAGTTGGTACAGATGCCGTTTTGCTTGGAGCGTGGATTATGCCCACAGACAGTAAACGTATTTTGGATATTGGGTCAGGAACGGGTGTTATTGCATTAATGCTAGCTCAAAAAACACGTGCAAAAATAGATGCCATTGATATTGATGAAAATGCATTTATTCAGGCAAAACAAAATGTATCTAATTCTGAATTTTCAAAACAAATTATAGTCATTCATTCAGCATTTCAAGATTACTTAAAAATACCTACTGAAAAATATAATTTAATAGTAACAAATCCACCCTATTTTGAGCAGTCTCTTAAATCTTCTGATGAACAGCGATCGCAAGCAAGACATGCTGATGTTTTACCATTTGAAGATTTAATTGATGGTGTTGTGAAATTGTTGGATGAAAAGGGTAAGTTTTGTTTAATATTACCAACATTAGAGGCAATTAAATTTAGAACTTTAGCTGAAAAAAAAGGATTAAATCTATCCAAATTATTAAGAGTAAAATCTAGAATTGACAAAGATCTTGAAAAACGACACCTGATGCAATTTGAGTTTAAACCTTCAGAGTTTAGTGAGGAAACTATAGCTATTGAGCAAAATGACAGACATGTATACACGCCAGAGTACAAAGATTTAACCAAAGATTACTACCTTAATTTTTAAAAAATATGCCTTTGTTTTTCTTTAATTTATTTATCTTTAATTCGTAATAAATCTCCTATGCAAAAAACCGTAATAATATTTCTTAGCTTCCTGTATTTAAACTTGTCAGCTCAAGACACCGTTAAAGTAAAAATTGTTTTAACTTCTGATCAAGAGGCTGAAAATGCTTATAATGTTGGGTTAGAGTTTATGTCAAAAAATGATTACGGTATGGCCATCGAACATTTTACCAAAGCTGTTTCTTTTAAGCCAAACTTTGATAAAGCTTTGTGTAGCAGAGCATTTGCCAGATATGAATCAAAAACATTTGATTTATCAATCGATGATTATTACAAAGCATTAGCAATCAATCCAGTTAGTACAGACGCTATGTTTGGGATAGCACAAAGTTTTTACTCAATTAATAAAAAAGATTCGTGTATTTCCTATTTAAGCAAAACTACTATTATTGATCAAAAATACAGTAAAGCATTTTATTTAAGTGGACAAATAAATTTTGAATCCGGAGATTATAAATTTGCTGTTGCCGAATATGACAAAGCAATTGCTGCTAAATCAGACTATGCTTATGCATATAATGATAGGGCATCTGCAAAAAAAATGTTAGGAGATGAAGCCGGTGCTATACAAGATTATGAAAAAGCATTGGCAATCGATTCTAAATTGTTTTTTGCATATAATAGTTTGGGCTCCTGTAAACGCAATAAAGGAGATAATGTAGGAGCTATTGAGGCTTACACTAAAGCAATTAGTTTAAAGCCGGATTATTATATCGCGTTAAATAATAGAGGAACCGCTAAATTAAATATTAATGATTTTACAGGAGCAATTTCTGATTTTGAAACAGCTCTTAAACAAAAACCAAATTATATTCTAGCTATAAATAATATAGCAGCTACTTATATTAAAACTAAAGATTACAAAGCAGCATCCGAATGGGCAGACAAAGCATTAAAAATAGATGGTAAAGCAGGAGCGGCATACTTAAACAGAGGAATAGCCAAACAGATGTTAAAAGACGAAGATGGAGCTTGTGCTGACTGGAAAAAAGCAGCAGAGTTTGGTGTTACTGAAGGTAAAAGCTATACAGCTGGTTTTTGTGATTAATTTTTGAGTTTCAAAAAATAAATAAGTTTTTAAATAGGATTCCAATATAAAAGTATGAAATAACCATGTTGCAACCAGCAAAAACACAGATGAAGATAACATAGTTATAGCATATGACAATAAAAAAACAACAAATATCTACTTATGAAAACAATATATAAAATAGTTGCATTAATTTTATTTTCAGCATCTTTTGCCGTAGCGCAAAATATTGAGTTTGAAAAAGCAAATTTTGCCGATAAAAAAGATTTATTTAAAGAGGCTAAAAATAATTTAGAAGATGGGAAAGATGCTTTTAAATTAGGGAAAGAAGAATATGATTTTCTGCTAGACGGATATGTATCTAAAAATAAATACTACCCTGTAAGCCGCAGGGATTATCAACGCGCTGGAGATATCTATTTTAAAAAAGCTTTACCTTTTTTATCGAAAGCACAAGATTTTAATCCGAATAATGCAGAATTAAATTATATGTTGGGGGTTATTAGTTTTAATTTAAATCCTCAATCCGATGCAGCTTCTAAATTTTTAGAGAAAGCTATTTCTCTAAACGGAAAAATACCCGGGGATGCTTCTTATTTTTTAGGTTGGGCAAACCAGTTTCAATTAAAATGGGATGATGCCATTAAGTATTACCAAATGCAATTAAATTTATTAAATGCAGATACAAAAGCTAATGCAATTGCAATTGAAGATGTTACTAAAAAAATAAATGAGTGTAAGATTGGTAAAATAGAAACAGCCTCTCCGCAGCGTGTTTTTGTGGATAATTTAGGATCAGGTATTAATAGTTCTTACCCTGAATATAGTGCGTTTATTTCCGCAGATGAATCTATGATGATATTAACCGCTCGAAGAGAAAACTCTACGGGTGGCAAAATTGATGAAGGTGATGGTTGGCCATTTGAAGATTTGTATCAATCATTTAGGACTAACGGTAAATGGACGCCTGCGCAAAATTTTGGACCGTTAGTAAACACTGAGGAGCATGATGCAACTTCAGGTTTATCAGGTGATGGAACTACTATGTTTATTTTTAAATATAAGGAGAAGGACGGCGGAGATATTTATATGAGTAACCTTATAGGTAATACATGGACAAAGCCTGAGCATTTAAATAAAAATATTAATTCTAAAGCACATGAATCATCGGTGAGTTTGTCGTATGATGGTAAACGTTTGTACTTCATAAGCGATAGAGAAGGCAATTTAGGTGCCGGTGATATTTATTATTCTGATAAAGATGCAAAAGGAGAATGGGGACAAGCTTTTAATGCAGGGCCATCACTTAATACAAAATATGGCGAAGAGGGAGTATTTTTTCATCCTGATGGAAAAACAATTTATTTTAGTTCTAAAGGACGAAATTCAATGGGTGGTTACGACATTTTTAAATCTGTTTTTGAGAATGGTACTTGGAGTGAGCCTATAAACTTAGGTTACCCAATTAACGGTCCTGATGATGATGTGTTTTTTGTAATAAGTGGAAGTGGTAGGCATGGTTATTTTGCTTCCTCAAAACAAGGAGGTTTTGGAGATAAAGACATTTATAGAATAACTTTTTTAGGTCCAGAAAAGCCACCAATTTTAATGAATGAAGATAACCTGCTAGCAAGTGTAACGGCGCCCATTAGTGAATTTAAAGCAGAAAAAATTGCGAGTACCGGACCTAAAATGACTATTTTAAAAGGAGTAATTTCTGATGATAAAACAAAAATTCCTTTAGAAGCAACTATTGAATTGATTGATAATTCGTTAAATGAAGTTATTGCCACTTTTAAATCAAACAGTACTACCGGTAAATATTTAGTATCACTTCCTTCGGGTAAAAATTATGGAATTGCTGTAAAAAAAGATGGCTATTTATTTCATTCCGAAAACTTTGATTTAAAAAATTCAGAGGTGTTTCAAGAAGTAGAGATAAATGTAGCTTTAAAACAAATTGATATAGGTCAATCTATTGTTCTAAAAAATATTTTCTTTGATTTTGATAAAGCAACTATTCGCATGGAATCAGCCGGTGAGTTAGATCGATTAATTAAATTATTGACAGAAAACCCAACCTTAAAAATTGAATTAGGAAGTCACACAGATAGCAAAGGAAGTGATGATTATAATCAAAAATTATCTCAATCACGATCACAATCTGTTGTAACCTACTTAATTGGAAAAGGAATATCTACTGACAGGCTTGTAGCAAAGGGATATGGAGAAACTGTGCCCGTGGCTACCAATGATACCGAGGTTGGAAGGCAAGAAAATAGAAGAACCGATTTTAAAATCTTAAGTAAATAATATTTCCTAACTTATTATTTATTAATCAAGTTTATACACTTTGTTTGCAATTAATACTTAACTCAAAATTGAATTAAAATCACTTTTGTTTTACCAGTTTCTTGTTATCTTCGTCACTACTAATATAATTATCAAATTTATGAGCACAGAACAACCTAAAGCTAAGAAGAGTATTTTAAAAAGAATTTTAAAATGGTCAGGCCTTACATTTTTAGTATTGCTAATTTTAATTATTGCTGCTCCGTTTATTTTTAAAGATAAATTGATTCAAATAGTAAAAGATGAGGCTAATAAAAATTTAAATGCCAAGGTTGATTTTGGAGAGTTTGATTTAACCTTGATTAGTTCATTTCCTGATTTTAGATTTAAAATTCAAAAAATAAGTGTTATTAATATTGAACCTTTTAAAGGTGACACCTTGGCTTACATTAAAGAATTATCTTTTGATTTAAATATTAAAAGTGTAATTAGTGGAGATCAATATCAAATTAATTCTTTGATTATTGATGAACCAAAAATAAATGGTATTGTGATGATTGATGGTAAAGCCAATTGGGATATTTCCAAACCAAGCATTGATACTACTTCGGCAGTTCCGGCAGATACTAGTGCAACAAAATTTGCTTTAAAATTAAAATCACTTCAAATCAAACATGCTAATATTACCTATAATGATATGCAAGGCAATATGACTGCTGCTTTAAAAGATATGAATTATACATTGAGTGGCGATTTTACTCAGGATAATTTTATTTTAAGTAATTTATTAGAAATCGCAGAAACATCTTTTAATATGGGAGGTGTTGGCTATTTAACAAAAGCTAAAACCCGTTTTAAAGCTGATTTAGATATGGATATGCCTAATATGAAATTTACATTTAAAGAAAATGAATTTGATTTAAATGATTTAGGCTTTGCGTTTGATGGATTTGTAGCGATGCCAAAAGAAGATATTGCGATGGACTTAAAATTTGCGGCTAAACAAACTGAGTTTAAATCTATTTTATCGTTAATACCAAGTGTGTACTCAAAAGATTTTGCAAGTGTACAAACTCAAGGAAAATTAAAATTAAATGGACTAGCTAAAGGAACCATGCATAGCGAAAAAGATAGCACTAAAAACACTTTCCCAAGCTTTGAAATTAATTTAGGAATTACAGACGCCATGTTCAAATATCCTTCATTACCAAAATCAGTAAGCAATATTAATATTGATGTGCATGTTGAAAATAAAAAAGATTATTTAGATGCTACTGTGATTGACGTTAATAAATTTCATTTAGAAATGGCAGGCAACCCTATAGACATGTGGGCCCATGTTAAAACTCCCATATCAGACCCAGATTTAGCAGCAGAAATAAAAGGAATAATAAACTTAGCATCTGTAAAAGAATTTATCCCTATGGAAAAAGGAGATGAAATGAGTGGTATGGTAAATGCAAACATTGCAGCAGCGGGCCGTATGAGTAGTATTGATAAAAAAGAATACGACAAATTTAAAATGAGTGGTACGCTAGAGATTAATAAAATGAATTATAAAACCACCACACTCCCCTATCAAGTTTTATTAAATATGATGAAATTAAATTTCACTAATCAGTTTGTAGAATTAGCTTCTTTTGATGCCTTATTGGGCAAATCAGATGTGAAGGCCAATGGTAAGATTGAAAACTTTATGCAATACATTTTTAAGGATTCATTAATTAAGGGAGCATTTAATGTGCAATCAAATTTTATGGATTTAAATGAATTGATGAGTTCAACGAAAACAACAACAGCTACTCCTGCCGCAACTGATACAGCAGCTATGACTGTAGCAGAGGTTCCTGGTAACATTGATTTTGATTTAAATGCCAATTTTGTAAAAGTATTATACGATAATTTAACCATTGATAATATGGTGGGGAATATTGTTGTCCGTCAGAAAAAAGTAGATATGACGAATTTAAATTTAGGACTATTGGGTGGTAAAGTTTTAATGAATGGTTATTACGAAACTACAAATCCTAAAAAACCAACAGTTGACTTAACATTAAAAGTGGATAATTTTGATATCCAAAAAACGTTTGCCGCTTTTAATACAGTACAAAAAATAGCACCAATAGGCCAATATGCTAAAGGAATGTTTACAGCAACATTAGAAAACTTTAAAGCAGACTTAGACCAAACCATGTCGCCCATTTTAACAACTTTGCATGGTAATGGCGTGTTTAAAACAAGCAGCGTTTCTGTGGGCGGATTTCCACCTTTTGTAAAATTAGGAGAGGCTTTAAAAATTGAACAATTAAAAAACTTAACTATTCAAAATGTTGTTGCTGACTATGAATTTAAAGACGGACGTGTAAATTTACGTAACCCCGTTAAAGTAAAAATTGATAAAATTGGCGCTGAGATAACAGGTTCAACAGGCTTTGACCAAACCATTGATTATAATTGGAAAATGGATGTGCCGACTGAAATGTTTGGTTCACAGGCAAGCTCAATGGTTGGCAGTTTGCTAGGTCAAGCTAATGCAGCAGCAGGCACAAATTTAACAATGCCTAAGTCAGTAAAAGTAAATGTAGGCTTTGGCGGAACTGTTATGAAACCTACCATTAAAACAGGAATGAAAGGTGATGGAAAATCAACTACAGAAGCTGTGAAAGAACAGGTAATAACGGCTGTAAAAGATAAAGCAAACGAAGAGGCACAAAAAATATTAGCAGATGCACAAGCACAGGTTGAAAAACTAAAAGCGGATGCGCAAGCAACTTCAGAAAAATTAAAAGCCGAAGGTTATGCAGCAGCAGATAAGCAATTAGAAGAGGTGAAAAACCCCATAGCAAAAATTGCAGCCAAAAAAGTAGCAGAACTTGCTAAAAAAGAAGTGGATAAACAAGCGCAAAAAGTTTTAGATGAAGCAGAAGTACGTAGCCAAAAAATATTAGAAGACGCTAAAGTAAAAAGTGCAGCTGCAGCTGGAAAGTAAATTAGATAGTTGTTATAGACATAAAGGCATAAATAGATTAACGAAAAAGTGCTAATATAAAAATAACAAATGAAACTAAGGGATACTCAGATTGTTTAAGACATATTATTTAAAGAACAAAATTCGACATTGTTGAAAATCCAAAATGCTAATTCGGGAATACAATAAAATGAGATATCAAATTGAAAATTAAATATTTTAATTGTAATAGAGTCAAGTACATTTCGCAACTAAAAATCAGATAATAATCCATAGCGATATGGATTATTATCCCAGATATAAAGGGAAAATTCTGAAAGTAAAAATTTTTCCTTTTTGTCATTCCATATAAAAATAGTTAGTTCATTATTTGGATCGTTGAAATTTGCCGGCACGTATATGGATAAATAAGCTTTTTGTTCTTTTTGGCGAGAATTATAAAACGCATCAATAACATTTGACGTCCAATGCAGATTTTGCTTATTCGCGTCAGTACTGCTGCATAACAATCCTTTTATTGGCAAATCTGATTTGTATTTAATTTCTGCTACAAGACTTTGTCCTTCTTTACATTTTAAATCTGTGTTTTTAATTTTAAAAGAAATAGGATATTCGTTAAGGCTGTCAATTTTATAATACTTTTTACCTGAATCAGAAATAATTAGCTCGGTGTTTAAACTAAATTCTTTAGGAATTTTAAAAAAGTCGGTATGTATGGGATTAAATTTTTCACAATCTAAATTATTTACTGATTTTTCTTTACTCAATACATAAATTTCATAACCATAACCACTTATTTTTTGGTAAACAAATGGAAAATACTGTGAGGCTTGAAGTAATTGTGCAGGGTTAAAGTCACCTAAAATTAAATAGTTGGCAGATAAAGTATCGTAAATGTTCTTATAATCAAACAAACTTTTTGCCTCGTTTTCAATCACCTCAAATCTAGCGTTAGAATGGTATTTTTTTTTGTAGTAATTTAAGAACCAAGGCTCACCTTTAAATAAACTGTATACATTATTATTTCCTTTTTCTTTTTCTACCTTATCTGCAATCTGTATATATGTGTCACATGATTGATTAAAAACTAATTCGTAATACTTTCTTTTTAAGATAAGTGAAGCAATACAGATAATTGATAACAAACTTACACTCATCCATTTCCTATTTAGTGATAGTTCTCCAGCAAAAGAAGCTAAAAATAAAAGCAGGCAAGGAGCAGAAAAAATTAATGTAGAAAATTGAATAACTGGATTAATTTTTACTGAATAGTAAAATCCTATTAGGAATGTTAGGACAAATAATAGTAATAGTATTAAACGAATTTTATGTTGTTGTGTACTATTATTTTTTTCTGTTTTAAAATATGCAAATGTAATGATGCCAATAAAAATAAAAATCAATGCATAAGAATAATGAAACAAGTAAAATATAAAATTGAAAATAAAATCATTATCAGGTGGATTTAACCAGCCGCCACTTGAAACGCCAATACCACCGGTATTAAGTTGATTAAATAAAATTGGGAAATGTGGTAAGTAAAATAAAACTGCTAAAGCACAAAATAGTAAATACTTTTTAGCATTAGTTTTCTTTAAAAAAAACAGTCCAATCAATCCACATAAAGCTGCAAACATCATACTAAAATGATGATTGAGTGCTGATAGTGCTGCAAATAAAGCAAAATAAAAGTAATGCTTTGTTTTAGCTGAGTCATTAAAAATAATTTCTAACCAAAATTTTAAAACCAATAACGATAAAAATAAACCGCTGATATATGGACGAGCGATAACACTGTAAAAAACAAAATATTGTGTACAGGCAAGTAGTGTAGCTGTTAAAAGCCCAGCCGTTTCGCTAAACCACCGCTTCCCAATAACATATATAATATAGACGCAGCCAATCCCAGCTAAAATAAATGGGAGTTTAATAAGCCATTCTATGGTTCCAAACAGCAAAGCATAATAATATAAAAAAACCTGAATTAATGCTGGATGCGCATCTGGCATGACACCCTTTTGAATGAGCTCATTAAAAGAATTGTATTCTAAGCGGTTTAATGCACTTAATTCATCATAAGTGTATTGTAAATCAAAAAAATTATAAAACCTTAAAATGCTTGCTATTAATAGCAGTAAAACGATAGCGTAACTGTTTTTTATCCTATTAAAAAGCTGCATAATTTATGTAAGCAAATATAGTATTATAAAAAGGTACTTTTTATCTTTATATTCATAATTTAAAACTAGTAATAATTAACTTTGAGTTAGTTTTAAAAGAACATAGCAATATTATGTGTTTTTGTAATTTTTTTTTAATAATTATTTTTTAAAATTAAATTTTAATTTCAAATAAGTAATTTGTTTTTAATTTAAAGTGAAACCGAATTAAATAATAATTATAATGCAGATTAATTTTATAAAGAACTTATTTAGATATCTATTACCAATTTTGTGTATTTTTTTTGAAGTATCAACCTATTCTCAAACATTAACTGTTAGAGACGAGTCTACTCGTGAACTATTGGAAAACGTTGTTATTCAGGATAAAAATAATATTCAGGTAAAAACATCTATTAAAGGAAAAGCCGATATCTCGAAATTATTAAAAGGTGATTCAGTGTTTGTTTTTCAGTATGGATATGCTACTAAAAAAATATGGTTAGGAGCTGAAGTTGTTGATCAATCAATTAATTTATCATCAAAATCGGTGAACTTAGATGAAATTGTTTTTTCGGCAAATCGTAAAGCCGAATCGAAAATGGATATTCCTTATCAAATGGAAATTATAAAGCAAAAGGATATTGAGTTTTCTAACCCTGCGACTAGTGGTGATTTATTGCAAAATAGCGGACAAGTGTTTCTCCAAAAAAGCCAGGCAGGTGGTGGAAGCCCAAGTTTAAGAGGGTTTGAGGCGAACAAAGTTTTATTAGTAGTTGATGGTGTTAGAATGAATAATGCCATTTATCGTGGTGGACATTTGCAAGACGTTATGACGCTTGATCCAAATATGTTAGATAGAACTGAAGTTGTATTTGGACCTTCATCAACTATGTATGGTAGCGATGCGTTAGGAGGTGTTATGCACTTTTATACTAAAAATGCACAGTTTAGTTCGGATGATAAAATGCTTGTTAAAGCAAATACCATGTTTCGTTACGCATCGGCCTCACAAGAAAAAACAGGACATTTGGATTTTAATTTAGGGTGGAAAAAAATTGCTTCGCTTACTAATGTTACATGTTCGGATTTTGGTGATGTGATGAGCGGTTCAACCAAGTTAACTGGTTATACAAATACTTGGGATAGAAATTATTACTCCGAACGAATTAATGAACGTGACACGATGAGTATAAATGCAAATTCTAATTTGCAAAAAGGAAGTGCTTATAAGCAGATTGATTTGATGCAGCGTTTTAATATTAAAACAAGTGAGCATGTAACCCATAATTTAAATTTTCAATATAGTACATCCTCATTTGTTCCAAGATACGATAGGCTGGCGGGCGATTATTCAGTAGGAAAATTTAAGTTCGCCGAAAATGGTTATGGACCTCAAAAAAGATTTTTAGCAGCTTATACATTAACTTTTGATGGCAAAACTTATGTGTCTGATATTATTAAGGTGATTTTGGCGTACCAAAAAGTTGATCAGGATCGTATTACCCGAAGGTTTCAAAACACAAATCGAAAAACCCAGAACGAAGATGTAGCAGTGTTATCTGCTAATGTAGATATATTTAAACAAATAAAAGAGCAGCACGAGCTACGTTATGGTTTAGAAATAACAAGTAATGATGTGAAATCAACAGCAAATTTTAAAAATATTGTAACTAATATTGAAACGCCTGCCGATACAAGGTATGCAGATGGTGGAAGTAAAATGTCAACCGCGGCTGTTTATATTTCTCATTCTTGGGAGGTGAATAAAAGCTTTGTTGTTACAGATGGTTTACGTTTTACAAATACAAGTTTAATATGTAATTTTAAAGACACTACTTTTTTTAAATTTCCGTTTACAACTGCTAAACAAAACAATCAGGCTCTTACAGGGAATTTAGGGTTTATCTGGAAATCAGAAAATGATTATAAGGTTAGTATTTTAACGAGTACTGGATTTCGTTCTCCAAACGTGGATGATATGAGCAAAGTTTTTGAAAGTTCTGGAAATACGGTTATTGTTTCTAATCCAACATTAAAACCAGAGTACACTTATAATTTTGAATTAAATTTAAGTAAGGTAATTAACGACCGTTATAAATTTGACATTACTGGTTATTACACAAACTTAACAAACGCATTAGTTGTTAAAGATTTTAAATTAAACGGAAGTGATTCAGCAATTTATAACGGTACAAAAAGCAAGGTACAGGCTAGTCAAAATGTAGACAAAGCGTATATTTATGGATTAACAGGTGGTGTTCAATTTGATTTTAATTCAAATATATCTTTTAAAAGTGTATTAAATTATACTTATGGTCGTTACATTGATTCGCAAAACGACACAGTTGTGCCTTTAGACCATATAGCTCCTGTATTTGGTCAAACCAGTATAATTTATAAAACAAAAAATATTGATGGTGAGTTTTTTGTACGTTATAATGGTAAAAAAACATCAAATGATTATAGCCCAAGTGGAGAGGATAATGCCGCTTATTCTGCTGACAAAATAAATGGCTATATGCCAGGTTGGTTTACATTAAACATCAGAATGGGATTTAACCTTACAAAAAGCATGCGCTTAAATGTAGCTTGTGAAAACATAACCGACAATCGTTATAGAGTATTTGCCAGTGGAATTAATGCTGCAGGAAGAAATGTTATTTTAAGTTTTCGTTATAAAATATAAATAAGTATTATAACCGTTTATATTTTTTCATTTTTTAGTGTTCAAGAGTTGTTGAATCAATTTCAAAATTTCTTAAAATTGAATATAGATTTTAATTAAATGTGGGCTAAATTTAAGAGAACATTTACAAATAAACTCTACAAATCTTTAGATGAAGTGAGTATGTTTATCCAAATACAAAATTTAAAAAATGATGAAACTAGAAATACTTGTGCTTTTGATTATATCTTTTTAAATCATTTTTGGACTAAAAAATTAAATCGCCTTGATATAATACATCGACATAATAAGAGGAAAGAAGAAGAGGAAAACCGAAAATAACCTTTGTTTGAAATATTTTTTTCACATTTTTGAATAACATAATAGATTAGAACAAAATTATGCACCTCGATAAGTAATAAAATTGTATTTCATTTACTCTGATAAAATTCTATACAACTCTTGGTTCAGATAATAATGGCGGCCTTCTATACTTTTTTTCTCTAACACCTTCATATCCGATAGCTTATTTAAATAAGCTCTTGCTGTTACTTCAGAATACGCTTTAGCATCTGTTAAATGTTTTACTTTAATATAAGGTTGCGTAAAGAGCATATCAACTAATTTTTCGGGTTGTCGAATTTTCTTATCTTTTATTTTTATGTAACTAAGTATATTTTCTTTAGACGAAAGAATATCGTTTATTTTCTGATAAGTAATATTAGCAGTTACTTCAACAGCTTT
>CANHPI010000020.1 GCA_947462425.1 Bacteroidota bacterium | reverse complement strand
TTATATGATTATGATACAAAAATCATGTTCTCTTCTGTTCGTCATGCTGAGCATGTTCGTAATGCAATTAATATTGGTGTTCATACAATCACAGTTCCATTAAAGGTTATTAAACAATTAACAGAAAATAATTTTACAACATTAGGTACTGATCAGTTTATTGCAGATACGCGCATGATGATGGTAAAAGTAAAAGAAGCAATTAAAGCAATTAATCCTATAGTAGCTGAAAACACATCTGTAACGGATGCTATTGTAAAAATGACTGAATTTGGTTTTGGTGCTGTTACAGTTACAAAAGCAGATGGAAGCATTAAAGGTGTTTTTACTGATGGAGGTTTACGTAAATTAATAGGAGAAAAAGGAAGAGATATCTTAACAAAAAATTTATCTGATTTAGACTACCGCGAGCCAATTACAATTGATAGTAATGTATTGTTAAATGATGCCAGCGCTTTATTTAAGAAAACAAACGTTGATACGATTGTTGTTACCGATGGAGGAAAACCAGTTGGCATGTTAGATATTCAAGATTTAAAAGGATAGGTTTCTGTAAAAATCTAAGTTTTATTTAGCTCAATTTTGACAATCACGTCCAAAAGTTTTTGGATATGTTTTTTGTAAACTAAAAAAGAAAAATTTAACAGTTTTACAATTTTTGAATTAATGTTAAAGTTTTTAATTTTTGAGCTGAATACTAATATTATTGTTTGATTATTTAAAAGGTTAATAATGTTTTCTGAGTGTGCAAGTATATTGAGGAAACAAAGTTACTACATGAATTGAAATTAATTTTCGATTTAATATCAATCGAACTAAACAATACTCATTAAGTCTTGTTTACTAAGAAATAATTTATTATGCCTACTCAATACGCTATCAAAGATTTAGAAAGGCTTTCAGGAATAAAGGCTCATACGTTACGTATTTGGGAACAGCGTTATAGCATTTTAAAGCCAGAGCGAACTGATACTAATATACGCTACTATACATCAGAAGATTTAAAACGTATTTTAAATATTTCATTATTAAATAATAATGGCTTTAAAATATCAAAAATTGCCAAACTTCCCGACCAGGAACTTGTTAAACAAGTTCAATCCATTTTAAATAATTATAATAAAGAAAGTGATCAAATAGACAATTTGGTGCTTTGTATGATGGAAATGAATGAGGCTAGGTTTGAAAAAATAATTTCAAACTGTATTATTCATTTTGGATTTGAAAACACCGTTGAAAAAATTATATTTCCATTTATGCGACAAATTGGAAACATGTGGCAAGTTGGTATTGTAAATCCTCTACAAGAACATTTTATTACACATTTAGTTCGTCAAAAAATCATTGTTGGAATCGACGGACTATTTCCTGAGCCTTTAACAAATCCAAAAACGTTTTTATTGTATTTACCATCTAACGAATTGCACGAATTAGGGCTACTATATTGCAATTTTTTGATTAAATCAAAGGGACATAAATGCTTATACATAGGACAATCAGTTCCTTTTAATGATTTGTTTTCAGTAACCAATATAGCGCATCCCGACATAATTGTCACCACTTTTACTAGTCGAATGGAAGGCATTTCTACTCAGGAATATTTAAATAATCTAGCTAGTTCATTCAAAAACTCAACTATTATGGTATCTGGACGTCAGTTTTTTATACCAAATGAGCCAATTACATTGCCAGAAAATGTTATTTTGTTCGAATCGCACGAACAGTTTAAAAATGTGCTGCATAGTGTTAACTTTGCATTTAATGTATATAAACCTAATTAAACTATTTATTGTTTTTGTTTTACTTTTTTCGTGTGCTCCAAAGAACGACGATAACGATAACGTGCCTGAAAATCTGTTAACGGAAGAGCAATTAATAAATATATTAACCGATGCTTATTTGGCGGAAGGTGCTTCGGGAATTAACATAAAGAATGTTTCGGGAGAGAAATTTGATTCAACTTATCTTTTCAACCCATTAGAGGAACATCATGTTGATAAACTAAAGTTTGATTCTACGATGGTTTATTACACAAGGCACCCAAAGAAGTTTAAAGTTATTTATGATAAGGTTTTAGATAAACTGAGTATAGCTCAGGCAAAAGGAACGGTAGAATAAAGTAATTGAGATGACCATTGAAATCGTAAAAAAATTAGCAAACAAGCACTTTAAAGATGTGGTAGATTTTAGAAGACACATTCATCAACATCCTGAATTGTCGTTTCAAGAATTTAAAACTTCCGAATATGTTTGTTCAGTTTTGAATAAACATTCTATTTCATACAAAAATGGAATTGTAAAAACAGGGATTGTTGCCATTATTGAAGGTAAAAATCCTAGTAAAAAAACAATTTTATTAAGAGCTGATTTAGATGCTTTGCCAATTGAAGAAAAAAACAATGTAGAGTATGTTTCTCAAAACAAAGGTGTAATGCACGCTTGCGGACATGATGCACATACAGCATCTGTTTTAGGAACGGCTATTATTTTAAATGAATTAAGGAATGAGTTTGAAGGAACTGTAAAAATTATGTTCCAACCTGGCGAAGAAGTTTTGCCTGGCGGATCTTCATTAATGATAAAGGAAGGTGTTTTGCATAACCCAAAAGTTGATATAGCTATTGCTCAACACGTTTTTCCGAGTATGGAAGTTGGAAAAGTTGGGTTTAAAAGTGGTATGTATATGGCAAGCACGGATGAAATACATATTACTAT
Source organism: Bacteroidota bacterium (assembly GCA_947462425.1). Next base: position 12,585 of record CANHPI010000020.1, on the reverse strand, counting down.
TACGGGTAAAGGCGGGCATGCAGCGATGGTTGGAGAATACAAAAACCCTCTGGTAGTTGCGGCAAGTATAATTAAAGAAATAGAAAATCAATTTCCCTTTGTAGTTGATGAGGAAGGTGTTGCTAGAAACTTATATAATAATATTCCCACAGTTATTGCTTTTGGGAAAATTGAAGGTAAAGGCGCTACCAACATAATTCCTGAAAGTGTTTATTTAGCAGGCACTTTTAGAACAATGGACGAGGTATGGAGAAATGAGGTAAAAGTAAAGATTGAACAAATTATTAATGATGTTTGCCAAACATATAAAGTAAAAACAGACATAAACATTATACATGGCTATCCCTTTTTGATCAATAATGTTGAGGTTACAAATCAATGTAAACAAGCCGCTATTGAGTATTTAGACAAAGAAAATGTGGAAGAATTGCCTTTGAGAATGACAGCTGAAGATTTTGCATATATCACACAACAAGTGCCAAGTTGTTTTTACAGAGTAGGAACCGGAAATAAAGCGAAAGGAATAATATCAAGTGTGCATACAGAAACCTTTGATATAGATGAACAGGCACTCGAAATTTCATGCGGTTTAATGGCTTGGATGGTATTGAAATCATCTACTTAATGAAACTTTTCTTTGAGGCGAAATAGTTTTAATTTATTAGGTTTTAATCAGAAAAAGAAATTAGAAATTTAATTAAAAGTTAATTTAATAGTTTCCATCCCTAATTCCACAAGAACTTTTTTTACAAAGATGTTCGCTAAACAATCATTTCTTAACTTGCTATTCTTTCAAAAAAGGTTGAAAACCTTCAACCTTTTTCAATTACAAATAAATTCTGTTTAAGCTTTCTTTCCTTGGCTATGTGCTACCAGGTTTGCAATGCGGTATAATAAACGAGACGCGACATTGGCGTTCCATTCATCTTCGCCTCCTACTTCATTAATATCAAATGCTACAAACGTTTTTCCTGCTGCAACCACTTGTTCTAATAAATACAAAACCTGATCAGTTTCAAACCCTCCAGCTACTGGTGTTCCTGTTCCCGGACATAATTTTGGATCTAAGCCATCAATATCAAAACTCAAATATATTTTTTGAGGCAACTCAGCTACAATTTCTTGGCAAATTGCATCCCATGATTTTCCTTTGTATTGATCTTGTTTGATGTCTCTGTCAAAAAATGTTTTTACTCGTCCTTTTGAGTTATTAATTATATCTAATTCAGCTTGGCAATAATCTCTAATACCCACTTGCACTAATTTTTGTACACTATGTCTTTTTAATGCATTGTACATAATAGAAGCATGTGAATATTCAAAACCTTCATATGCATTTCTTAAATCGGCATGTGCGTCAATTTGTAAAATAGCAAACTCACCTATGTGTTCTCCCAAAGCATCAATCATACCTAATGGAGTGGAGTGATCACCGCCAATCAAACCAACTGTTTTATTTTGTTTCAAAAAATGTAGCGAGCGTTGTTTTACCCAGGCATTCATTTCTTCGCACACTTTGTTAATGTCTTTTATTTCAGAAATTTCTGAAGATGGTTCACCATTGCATTGTCTGTCAATTATAATTTCGGCAACCGGACGATAAATTTCACTTTTATCTTTCAAGTACTGATTAACATCATCCATAGCAATTCCCATTTTCCAGGCATCTTGTACAATGGGATCAAATAAATCAACCTGAAATGAAGCATCAAATATTTGTTCCGGACCATCAATAGTTCCACCACCGTAACTAACGGTTACCTCCCATGGTACAGGAATAATTACTGTTTCAGATTCTGCTACCGTAAATGGTAAACCAAACATGTTAGCATTAACATCACCAACAGAGTTTGGATCAAAGTTTTTTATTTTTTCTTGTTTGTTCATATAATTTAGTTGTTTGAAATCAGTTGTTGGTTTTTGGAGTTAAATCTAATAAAGTTCAAGTTTATAGTATATCAATTATCAAAAAACAAATAACCAATAACTAATAACTGTTTATGGTGCAAGCCTTTCGATTTTCCAATTATTGTTTTCTAAAGTAAAGGCAATTCTATCGTGCAAGCGATTTTTACGTCCTTGCCAAAATTCATAATAGTTAGCTTTAATGATGTAACCGCCCCAAAATTCGGGTCGAGGAATTTCTTGATTTTTATACTTCTCTTTATTGTTTTCAATAAATGTATTTAATTCTTCCCGTCCATTTAAAACTTTACTTTGTGGAGAGCTCCATGCGCCAATCTTTGAGTCCAAAGGTCGTGCATTAAAATACGCATCACTTTTTTCTGATTCTGCTTTTTTAGAAATAACACCTTCAATGCGAATTTGTCTCTCTAGTTCAGGCCAAAAAAAAGTTAAACATACATTTGGGTTGTTTGTAATCTCATGTGCTTTTTTAGAATCGTAATTAGTATAAAAATAAAATTCGTTCTCCGAAAATTCTCTTAAATAAACTATTCTAGCAGATGGTTTATTGTTGCTATTTACCGTTGCTAGATTACAAGCAGGCACTTCGTTTACTTTTGCATCAATGGCGTCTTTCATCCATTGTTCAAATTGTAAATCAGGCGTTTTAAGTAAATTAGATTCAATTAATTCTCCTTTCATAAAATCCTCTCTTAATTGAGAGATATGCTGGTTTACGTGACTCATTTTTTGTAATTTTACACAAATATATATAGTTATTTTTGATAAAAGCAGGTGATATATTAATTACTAAGCCATTTTCTCAGGACGCATATTTTAAACGTTCAGTTATTTATGTTTGCGAACATAATCAATTCGGTAGCTTGGGGTTTACTCTTAATAAATCTCACGGGTTATTACTTTGTGATATTTTCCCCCATCTAAAAAACGGAAATTTTCCATTATTTGAAGGAGGCCCTGTATCTCCAAATCAATTATTTTATACACATACCTTAGGAAAAAAAATAAACGATAGTCAGCATGTAGTTGATGATATTTATTGGGGAGGTAATTTTTTCGAGTTGTCTGAAATGATTGAAAAAGGAGAAGTTACATCTCATCAAATTCGTTTTTATATTGGTTATAGTGGTTGGAGTGAAAATCAATTAGCTGAGGAATTAGAAAGTGATAGGTGGTTTTCGAAAAACATAAATTACAATCAATTGATTCAAGTTCCACCAGCTGAATTATGGGGGCATGAGTTAGTTAAAATAAATCCTGGCTATAAAGCCTTTACAGATTTTTCCTTTGATCCTTCTTTAAATTGAAATTAGTAAAAATTATAAAGCATAAATCTTTGTAAATCTAATATATCATGCCTTTGGCTTGGTATCAGTTTAAAAGTTATTTGTTTTTAAAATTTAATGTATTACTTTTTTTGCAAATAACTATATCCACAAATTCTACTATTAGAAATCAGTATCAGGTATGATTTAAATCATATTATAAACTTGCTACACCTTATAATTTTGTTTGAGCGATTTTTGTTCTATCTGAAAGAGAAGAAATGAGGCTTAATTAATTTTAGTAAATATTATAATTTTTTGTGAATACAAATTTAAATCTAATGGTAAGTATATAATTAACCAATGAAGTTTAATGCTCTAAATACTTTTTTTGATGAAGTGGGAGACGTTACGCGTTTTGCCGGTAAATTTTTTGTTGAATTATTTAAACCACGATTTGAATTTAGTGAGTTTTTAAGGCAATGTTTTTATATAGGTAATAAATCAATTGGTTTAGTAGCTATTACAGCATTTATTATGGGTTTGGTTATTACCATTCAATCGCGTCCAACACTTGTTGAATTTGGCGCAGAAGCTTGGTTACCTAAAATGGTTTCGGTATCATTAATCAGAGAAATTGCTCCTGTAATTACCGCACTAATTTGTGCTGGAAAAATCGGTTCTGGCATTGGTGCTGAGTTAGGATCTATGAAAGTTACAGAACAAATTGATGCCATGGATGTTTCGGGTACAAATCCATACAAGTATTTAGTGGTCACTAGAGTAATGGCAACAACTTTAATGATTCCTGTATTAGTAACAGTGGCAGATGCTATTTCTCTTTACGGTGCTTATTTAGGCGCTAACATTCGCGGTATTGTAAGTTGGGATTTGTTTTGGAGTCAGGTATTTGATACTGTAGTTTATAGTGATTTAATGCCATCAATTTTGAAAACATATTTTTTTGGATTTATAATAGGAATAATTGGATGTTATAAAGGGTTTAATTCTAAAAAAGGAACAGAAGGTGTCGGGCAGTCTGCAAATTCAGCAGTTGTAATTTCATCCCTACTGGTTTTTGTGATCGATTTATTAGCTGTTCAAATTACCGACGTTTTAAATTTAAATTGATGAGCAGAAGCATAAATACAAATACGACTTCAGAAATTTTAGATAACAGTAAGCCTGTTATTGAGGTAAAAAATTTGTATAAAGCGTTTGGAAGTAATGAAGTGCTTATTGATTTTAATTTTAATTTATATCCTGGTGAAAATGTGGTTGTTTTAGGGAAGTCAGGTTCCGGTAAATCAGTTTTAATTAAATGTATTATTGGTTTAATGAAGCCTGATAAGGGCTCTATTACTGTATTTAAAAAAGAAGTACCTCACTTGAACTCAACAGAATTAGATAAGTTACGCGTTAAAGTGGGATTTTTATTTCAAAGTAATGCTTTATATGATTCAATGACTGTTCGTGAAAATTTAGAATTTCCCTTAAGAAGACATTGGTTTAAAACAAGTAAAAGTGAAGAAGATATTTTAATTCTGGAAGCCCTCAATAATGTGGGTTTAGTAAATACAGTTAACATGATGCCCGCTGAATTGTCAGGTGGAATGAGGAAGAGAATTGCTTTAGCCCGAACACTAATACTCAAACCTGAAATTATTTTATACGATGAACCAACAACAGGGCTTGATCCCATAACGGGCAAGGAGATTAGTAATTTAATGAATGATATTAAAAAAAAATATAAAACATCGTCTATTATTATTTCTCATGATATTAATTGTGTGAAAATTGTTGCAGATCGGATAGTGATGTTAATTGATGGAAAATGCTATGCTACCGGAACTTTGGATGAATTAAAAAAATCAGCAGATTTAAAAGTTAAACAGTTTTTTGAGTAATTGTAGTTATGGAAATTTCTAAAAATGTTAAAGTAGGAGTATTTGTTTTAGTGGGAACAGCCTTACTTATTATTGCATTATACTTAATTGGTGATAGGCAAAACTTTTTTGGTGCTACGTTTGAACTTCAAGCAAAATTTAAAAACATAAATGGATTAATGCCAGGTAATAACGTAAGGTTTACAGGAATTGATGTTGGTACAGTTAAAAAAGTTGAAATTATAAATGATTCAACGGTTAATGTAATTATGGTAATTGAAGATAAGGTGCAAGTGTTTATAAAAAAAAATGCTACTGCTAATGTTGGAACTGATGGATTGATGGGGAATAAATTAATAAATATTACATCGTCTGATGTGAGTTCTCCAAGTGTCGAAGATGGCGATGTTATTGGTTCAACCAATCCTATTGGAACAGATGCCATGATGAGAACACTTGATGTTTCAAATCAAAATATTAAAAATATAACGGAAGACATAAAAGAAATTGCCAGTCGTTTAACTAAACCAAATACCGTGTGGAGTATTTTGATGGATACAACCGTTGCAGAAAATGTGAAGGAAGCTATTTCACATATAAATGTTACAGGTAAAAGAGCCGCCTTAATTGCCGCAGATTTGAATACCATTGTTAAAGATGTGAAGTCAGGAAAAGGTGCAGCCGGTAAAATATTGACAGACTCTTTATTTTCGAAAAAGTTGAATCAAACGATGGTTAATATTCAATCCATCAGCGATTCTCTATCAGTCATATCGGGAGATTTTAAATCAGTTTCCAAAAAAATAAACGAGGGCAATGGCGCAATAGCTGCTCTGCTTAATGACACGGTAATGGTTAATAATTTAAATAAGAGTTTAATTAACATTAAAGATGCCGCAGGAGGTTTTAATGAAAACATGGAAGCATTAAAATACGCTTGGCCCTTTAAAAAGTATTTTCAAAAACAAAAGAAGGCCGTTTTAAAATAATAATTTAGGTTATATACATTAAGTAGCACCTTCTCTTACAACTATAAATAAAGTTTAACTTTTACTTTTTGAAACATTATTTAGAACAAGTCAATTAGAGAGAGTTAAAGTAGTATTGTTATTTAATTATATTGTAAACAAAAATCAACAATAAAAGTGATTCTTATCATATAGTATACATGGCAAGTCATCTAATTTAGATGCATGGATCAAAGTGATTTTAATTTAAAAATAGCCGAATTATTTCTTCGATGTTTCTTAGGAATATTAATTGCTTTTCAAGGTTATGATAAACTATTTATTGTTAAGCTAAAAAATGTAATCATTACATTTAAAGAAGATGCTGAGCGAAAACATGTTCCCTATTTCATAATTGTTTTTACCTCTTATTTTACTTCTATTACCGAGTTCTTTGGTGGTATATTATTAATACTTGGATTATTTCATAACATTGTTAATCTATTTATTGCATTAGACTTGATTATAGTTGGTCTGGCATTTTCGTTTTTAAAACCAGTTTGGGATTTACATCATGTATTCCCACGCGTTATATTAATAACATTAATCTTAATTCTTTCTAATTATTTTTATTTTGGAATTGATACACTTCTTTAAAATTAATATTTATTTACATCGTTAAAACATCAATTGATGAAAACCATACTAGTAGGTGTTGATTTTAAAAAATCATGCAATAATACAATCAATTACGCGATTGAGATTGCGAAAAAAACGAAGTCAAAAATTTTGTTGTTTCATGCGTTAACTACCCCTTTAATTCATACTAATTCTGGTTTAGTTTTTATATCTGGCGACGAATTTAGTAAAGGCGCAGAAAGAAAAATGGAAACTCTTAGAGCTCATTTTTCAAAGTTATATCCTAAAATAAAATTTGATATTGAGTTAACCTATAATGGTATTACAAATAGAGTAGGAAAGTTATCAGCGCAAAACAAAATTAGTTTAGTGGTTTTAGGGGTTGAAACTAAAAGTAAGATTCAAAAATTTATTTATGGTACTACCAGTGCTGATTTAACAGGTAACATATCTTGTCCTATTATTACGGTTCCATTAAAATACATGCAGCATTCTATAAAAAAAATGTTGGTTGCAATAGATAATAATGAATCAATTAGTTCAGGACTTTCCAAGCGTATAAACTCAACGATAAAATTTCTTGGAGTTGATACTGAATTTGTTCATATAGAATCTAAAGATGAATTAAATGAGAATTTAATTAGATACAAACAAACTTCTATCACAAATATTAAAGCCAAAGATTTTTACTCAGGTATTATTTCTTATGCTAAAAAATCAAATGTAGATATTATTATGATGCTCAGTCACCACTATTCTATTTTTCAAAACTTGTTTATTCAAAGCAATTCTAAAAAAATTATTCTATCTTCAAAAATACCTGTTTTATCAATTCATAAATAGGAATGGGTTTAAATTGTTTTATGGGATTTGAAAATGCGTTAAACCAGACACCCTGTAGAAGGATAGTAGAGTAGTTTTATTATATGAAAGAGCTAGTAATTATAGTATGGAATGAATTATAATTGGCTTAATTCCATTCCTTCTTGATTTTGTTTTTTCAACGACCAACTATCAGTAAAAGTTGTTTCTAGCCATGTTTTGCCTGATTTCCTAAATACTTGAACGTTAAGCTTTACTTTATCAGCAAACTGTTTTTCGAATTCAGAAACAGACGTGTCCTCACCATAAGTAATTGTATTTTCCTGCTGATTAGATTTAATTATAAAGTCCTTCGTAATAATATCTTTTTTATATGAACCCTGCAATTGCTTGTGAGACTTTTTGAAAAATTCAATTTTTAAAAACGGAAATTGATTATTAAATGCGTTCTTTAATTCTGAAACTTTTACTTCATTTTCTATTTTAATAATTGTTGTCATGTTATTTTGTATGCATGCAAATGTGGTTTTTATTTACCTTTTATTGTCTGATATCAATCAGTATTAAAAATGATTTTTATCAATAATTTTTTATTTTATCCAACTACTTTTATAAAAAATTTATGTATTATGAAATCAACAGTGCGGTTAAAATCAAACTCTATTCCTGATTTACAAAACCAGAAATTTAAAAGGCATTTATTTTTAATTGAAACAATTAAATTTCTTTAAAGCCCCTCAAATCCCCATAGCTAAGTGGATAAGAAAAATTGGCTTAACAACATAATAACTAAATAACAATAAATATCTAAATATGAAATAGCCATGTTTGCTAAAACACAAACACAAATGAAGATAAACTGGCTAAACCATATGACAACTAAAAAACAATAATATCTACATATGAAAAAAGAAAATAAACTTTATAACCAGCACGCTGAGAATAACGAATGGTTAAATAAATTGAAATTTTATGATGATGAAATTTCAATTTTAAAAAATCGATTAAGTCAAATCGCCACTAAATATAAAGAGAAGGAAGTTTTAGCTCAAGTTGAACATTTTCAAAATCAATTTATTGTTCAACAGAATAATATTGATGAAATTTCCCATACAATTAATGTGGATGAAGATGCTCTGAAAAGTGAGGTGATTAAAAACCCAGTTGCAGTTGATCATCGTAATATTCCTTACCACTCGAGTGAAAAAGAATCAATTGAAGCTTTTGAAAAGAATTTTAATGAGTTAAGGTCAGAGTTTAAAAATTTTGCTGCAAAACATCTCTAGGTCAATGTATTGATATATTATATTTATTGAAACGGATTAATAATCTTTACTAATTCATTAGTTGAAATAACACACCAAACAGGTTCACATATTTAATTAGTATTAAGGTGGAACGTTTCTTATTTGATAGATTTTTGAACCTCTGAATTTTTATCTAAGTCGATTTTATGATAGCTGATTAACACTTAATTGTGTTTCAGTTCTTTTAAAATTGAAACCATTGTCTTACATGATCCGCACTATTCATCATAAAAAACTACTAAGAATGCTTTTTGGAAATGTACAATCATATTAAAAATGTTCAAAATTTTATTTCTAATTCGATTTAATAATTTTTAATTGTGCATTTATAATTATTTCATCATTTTTTGTATTACCCACTTTTAATCTGCTTTAAAGTATCTTCAAAAAAATCAATTTGTATTTGTTGAATTTCTAGTAATTTTTTATTTTGATGTACCATTAAATGATCTATTTTCTCATGCAATAATTGAATTTCTAATTCGGCTTTTAAATTTATTTTATAATCATTTTCACTTCGTTTTCTATCTTTCTGCTCTTTTCTATTTTGACTCATCATAATTATTGGAGCCTGAATAGAAGCTAAACAAGATAAAATTAGATTTAGCAAAATAAAAGGATATGGATCAAATTTATGGGATGATAATGCAATAATATTTATGACAATCCAAATTATAATAAATGTAAAAAAAGAAATAATAAATATCCAACTTCCTCCAAATATGGCAATTTTATCTGCAATTTTTTCGCCTATGGTTAATTCCTCGCTTATACCTGATTCAATATTTTCTGATAAAATTTGATTTCTCGAAATTGAATCTATTACTTTCTTTTCTAGTATATCAATTTCTCCGTGTTCATTTTCAATTAAATTATTTAAATACTTTTTACGATATTTTGTGATTTGTTCTAACGAAACATATTCATCATCTTTTAATTTCGGGAAATCAATTTTAATTAATTTATTCAGAGGCAAAGAAATAGTATCTAATCTGTTTGCCGATGATTGATCGCATTTCTTTCTGGTGATAGCGCAAATTATATCCATAGTATTTTAACCCACAAGTATGTTTTAGAAATTAAAACCTTGTTTGCAGTTAGCTATGAATTGTTAATATAGGTATCGGACTATTAAAAGCTATTTCTTTTGTAGAACTAGGATAAAAAATCTTATGAAAAAATGTGTGTTTTTTTGGCTCAATAATAATTAAATCTATTTGATGTTTATCAATAAAATCCAAGAGTGCTGTGCTTACTTTGTTTTCTGTTAAAATAAATGTTTTGTGATTTGTATTTTCAAATTTTTGTTCAACATATAAATCAGTTTCAGCTTCTGATTGATTTATTAAATGATTATTAGGTATTACATGCAATACATTTAAATTAGCGTTAAACATGTCGATCATATTTTTAACCTGAATTAAACCTGTTTGCTCTATAATATTTTCATCGTATTCGCAAGCATACGCAATATTTTCTATTTTTTTATATCTGTAGTTTTTAGGTATAATAAAAACAGGCACTCTGCTTTTTCTTGATATTGTAAGTGAGTTGCTTCCAAATAGTGTTTGACCAATTTTGGTGCTATGACCAGTTATTCCCATAACAATTAAATCAATACTTTTTTTTGAAATAAATTCTGTGATAGTGGCGTCTAATTCTCCAACTTCTGCATAATATGTTACATCGCCAATTAGTAAATTGTCTTTTTTTAGTTTTAACGCTCTTTCTTTTAGTAATTCTAAGCCCGTTTCAATACTATCTTTTATTGTATAGGTTATAAGTTCATATTCATTATTATATACAGGCAGAGTATTTACATGAATCAACAGTAAATTTGCCGATAAATAGTTTGCTAAACTTGTTGCGAAGTTTAATGCGTTTTCTGATGTTTCAGAAAAATCAATAGGAACTAGTATGGTATTCATATATTTTTTTAATTAAATATATTAAACTAAGTTTTTGTTTCAAGTAACTTTTATCAGTTTATACTGTGATGATTATCACTCTATACTATATAGTTGTAAATTAGATTTGGGTATGCAAATAAAATTTTTAGGTGCTACCGAAACTGTTACAGGTAGTAAACATATTATTAAAACCGATAAAGGTTACAATGTACTTTTAGATTGTGGTTTATACCAAGGGATGGGTAAAGAAACAGATTCACTAAATCGTTATTTCGATTTTAATCCATCTGAAATAGATGTTGTTATTTTATCTCATGCTCATATTGATCACTCAGGGAATTTACCTCTTCTTATTAATAAAGGATTTTTAGGCTCTATTTATTGCACCCCACCCACATTAGTGGTGGTTGAAGTATTGTTGTATGATAGTGCAAAAATACACGAAAGTGATATTGAATACGTTAATAAAAAAAGAGAACTAAGAGGAGAAGAACTTTTAAAACCCTTATACACTTCAAAGGATGTTGATCGCTGTTTAAAGCATTTTAAAACCGTACCTTATCATGCAGAGTTTACTTTAAACGAAGAAGTGTCTTTTTTGTTTACAGATGCAGGACACATTCTCGGCAGTGCGATAGTTAATTTAAAACTAAAAGATAAAGAACATAAAATTACACAGTTATCTTATACGGGAGATATTGGAAAGTATGATGATATGCTTTTAAAAGATCCTGAAATTTTTCCTCAAGCTGATTATATTATTTGCGAATCAACTTATGGAGATCGATTACATGAAGTAGAAAAAGATGCTGAATTACATTTACTTAATGTGGTTAGAAATACTTGTGTAGAAAAAAAAGGTAAATTAATTATTCCGGCTTTTAGTTTAGGTCGTACTCAGGAAATTGTTTTCATCTTAGATAAATTAAAAAATTTAGGATTATTACCTAATATCAAAGTATATGTAGATAGTCCAATGTCATCCAATGTTACGGATATTATGAGGGAACACGTAGATTGTTTTAATGCTAAATTGCAAACGTATATAAAAACCGATGCTGACCCATTTGGGTTTAACAACTTGATTTATATAAGAGAAAAAGCTGACTCCATTAATTTAAATAGCAATAAAGAACCTTGTATTATTATTTCCGCTTCTGGGATGATGGATGCCGGACGAATTAAACATCATTTACGAAATAATATTTCTGATCAAAAAAATACTATACTCGTAGTTGGATATTGCTCTCAAAACTCATTAGGAGGTAGAATTAGAGAAGGGCAAAAAGTGGTAAAAATTTTTGGCGAGGAATATGATGTGAATGCGGATGTTGAAATCATTGATTCGTACAGTGCTCATGCAGATTATAATGAATTGATTCGGTTTCTGTCTTGTCAGGATAAGCAAAAAGTTAAAAAAGTTTTCTTGGTGCATGGAGATCCTCCTGCTAAAATTTCGTTTAGAGATAAGTTACTTTTAGAAGGATTTAATAACATTATTATTCCTTCTAAAAACGAAATATTTATTATAGATTAAATTATAATGCTGATTTATTTTTAATAGGTAACTTTTTTTCTGCCCCAAAGTGCGAGTGTTCTATGGCCCATCTAGACATACTATCAATAATTGGCAGCAAAGTACTACCATATGGTGTAATAGTATATTCAACTCTTGGCGGGATTTCTGCATAAATTTTACGCTCAATTATTCCATCTGATTCTAATTCTCTTAACTGATTTGTTAAAGTTTGTTTACTAATTTCTGTTATATTTTTTAATAAAAGGCTATAACGATTTCTTTCTGTTCGTATCATATAAATAATACTTGGCTTCCACTTTCCACCTATAATATTCATAGTAAATCCCACAGGGCAGTTACCGGG
>CANHPI010000019.1 GCA_947462425.1 Bacteroidota bacterium | reverse complement strand
CCTTGTATGCCAATGGGAATAGCTATGTACATAATTCCTTGTAAAAGCGCTAGCGTATATACTTTACTTAAAATTATTTTTTCGTTGGCCAACCAAGTAAATAAAAGCTTCGCTTTTTTCTTTTCCATAAGATTTATTTTGACTGCAAAAATACAAAAAATAAAATATAATAGTATTACTATTATTTACTTGTAATTTTTATTATTTAATAATACTTTTACTATTAAACTAAATTTCATGGAATTAGATATACGAATAAAAATGAATGAAAAACTATTTCTTCGAAATCCGGAAGAATCGGTTTTAGGCAAGAAAATTGTAAAAAATGGATTACTTCTCATTAATAAAATTGGTTTTGAAGAATTCACTTTTAAAAAACTATCTATAGAAATATCAACAACCGAGGCTACTATTTATAGATATTTTGAAAACAAACATCGTTTACTTATTTATTTAATTAATTGGTATTGGAGTTATATAGAATATAAGGTTGTTTTTCAAACAAATAACATAATCAATCCTGAGAAAAAACTAAAAACAATCATAAAATTATTAGTTGAAAATGCAGCCGATAAAGAATTAAACTCTGATTTTATTTCAGAAAAAGATGCTTATCAATTAATTATGTGGGAAGGATCAAAGTCTTATTTAACTAGAAATGTTAGTAAGGATAATAACGACAGACTTTTTAAACCTTATAAAGATTTATGTGAACGAATTGCTTCGATAATAACCGAACACAATCCAAAATACAAGTTTCCTCATTCAATGGCTAGCACATTATTAGAAATGGCACATGCACAAAAATTCTTTATGCAAAACCTCCCATCTCTAACTGATTTTTTGAAAGATGAAGATGATAAAAAAATCATCTTATTTTTTGAATCACTATTATTCAATTCTATAAATTTTAAATAATTTACATTTATACCAAATAAGAAGTTCAGTTGAAATCACTTTCAACTGAACTTTCAAACACAAACAAACTAAAACAACAAACAATTTTTAATGATTTTTTTGCTTCATAAAAGCAAATAATAAAAAGGTAAATAAGCATAGCACAGCAATAATCGGCAATGCAAAATGCAAATTAATTGAAGATGGTAAAGTCATTAATTTATTTTGAGAAAAAACTGAGGAATGGATGGCTAACAAAATGATGCAAACGATAATGCTTATTTTGTTGTCTTTTGATTTTAAATTTAAAGTTTTCATAACGATTAGTTTTTATTAGATTAAGTTATGGTATGGTATAAAATTTAGATTCTTATTCAATTCTATACAATTATACCGCCACAAACTCTAAAGGTTTATGCTAATTGTTAACTGGCTAGGTTTTACTTACAAGTGGTTGGTTTTGGGATAAATTTGGAAAATAAATAACCCACCAAAATTTCTTCAGATGGGTTAAATTTAAATTATAATAAAATATGCTATAAACTAATTAATGGTTTTCTGTCAATAAAACCACCACCAATTAAGTCATCACCTTCGTAAATTACAGCACTTTGACCAGGTGCAATGCCAGTAGCTGATTCATGAAAAACAATATTCAATTTATTATCAATTGTATTAATAGTGCTTAAACGCCCTGAATCTTTATAACGGATTTTTGTTAAGGCCACGTAATCTTGAGGCAACGATTCGTATTTAATTAAATTAAAATCACGCACATTAATTTCCATTTCTTTTAAATCATCTAAATCGCCCAATACAACCGTATTTGTTTCGGGTATAATTTCCTTAACAAATACAGGTTCTCCCATTGCTAAATCTAAACCTTTACGCTGGCCAATTGTGTAAAAAGGATACCCACGATGCGTACCAACTTTTTTTCCTTTATATAAATAATTACCTCCTTCAACACTTGCCTCTAAATTTGGTAAGCGATGTTTTAAAAACGAACGGTAATCATTATCAGGAACAAAACAAATATCGTAACTCTCGCTTTTATTTGCTAAATCTATAAAGCCGGCATCTTTTGCCATTTGTTTTATTTCCGGTTTTTTGAATTTACCTAATGGAAACATGGTTCGTTTTAAACTATCTTGTCCCAAGCCCCATAGCACATAAGTTTGATCTTTAGTTTGATCAATCCCTTTAAAAATAACTTTGCGATTATTTTCTTCGCGAATTTGGGCATAATGCCCAGTTGCAATAAATTCGCAATCTAACATATCTGCTCGTTTTAATAATGCTTCCCATTTAATATGCGTATTGCATAATACACAGGGGTTTGGTGTACGCCCTGCTAAGTATTCTTCAACAAAATTATTGATAATATGATCTCCAAATTCAGCCCTGATATCTAATATATAATGAGGAAAACCAAATGTTACTGCCATTGAGCGAGCATCATTAATACTATCTAAACTGCAACATCCTGTTTCTTTTTTTGTACTACCTGAAGTTTCGTAATCCCATGTTTTCATGGTAATTCCAATAACTTCGTAACCTTGTTCATGTAACATCATAGCAGCAACCGAACTATCAATTCCTCCGCTCATTGCCACTAATACTTTTCCGTGTTTACTCATGTTTTATTCTTCTTAATTTAATCGCAAATTACACTGAGTTTTCACACAGGATATAAAGCAATTATTTGCGTATCATTAAATTATTTTTTAAACTACTTTGTTGCTTTAGGCTTAACATTTGTAGGCTTTGGTTTTGCTGTAGTTGTTTTAGTTTCAGCAGACTTTAATTTATCTTCAGAATTTTTATTTTTATTAAAAAACTCCTCGGTTTCTTTTGCTGATGCTAATTTACCGCCTGGTTTATACAATTCTCTTTCTGTAATTTTACCATTTTTGTCCCGGTAAAGCCAAGGTCCAATTTTTGTTCCATTTTTATAATAACCAACAGCAGCTGAAACATTATTAGGATAATAAAATGCATTTTTTCCTTCTAATTTTCCATCGACATATACACCTTCACTTTTAACTAAAGTTTTGTCATAATACAATTTATAAGGCCCATCCATTTTGCCCATTTTGTATTTTCGTTCTTCACTAACAATACCATCCGGAAAATAAACGTATTCCATTCCGTCTTTCTTTCCTTTTACATAAGATTCTTTAGAAATCATTATGGATTTCTCATCGTAATAAGTCCATACGGAATCCTTATCTTCTCCAATATATTTGCCATATGCCATTTTTTTACCTGTTGGATGAAACAAAGTTGAATATGCGTATTTTCCATCTTGTTTAAAATTCATAATTGCTTTTACTGTATCGTGAGGATAATAGTATTTAAAAACTCCCTGAGGTTTATCATCTTTAAATAATCCTTCATAAATTAATTTCTTAGTTTTAACATCTGTTTTTTTCCAATAACCTTGCTTTTTTCCAGCAGCATCAGTTTGTGTTTGAGCATAACTTAAAACACCTATCAATAAAGAAAAAATGAAACAAATATATTTATGCATAAAATTGATTTTGATTAATAACTTATTATAAGGCCAAAGTTACATTATCTATCAATAAAAAAAGGTTTTGTAACCGATTTTTCTGAAAATTTAAGAGTAATAAAATATGAACTATTGGCTAATAAGAGATTAGAAAGATTGATTTCGGATTTTCCATTTAAGAAACTTGTTTTTGAAGAACAGATAAATTGTCCAGAAATACTTGAAATTGTGTATTCTAACTCGGCATTAACATTCAAATAATTAAGCTGCAATATATGTTTAACCGGATTAGGATACACAATAAAATGTTTGTTATTATCAATTTCTAATACACTTGTAATAAACAAATTAAAAGTATCAGCTAAACAGTTTAAGGAATCATTTACTATATATTGACTGCTACTACTGCTTGTTATAATTTGAAATTTTGTTTGAGAATTATTATTAGACCAATTATAAGTGCCATTCCATGATGCTGATAAAACTACTGATTGATTAGAATATGTGTTTATATTTTTATTCTGATTCACATTTTTTAGAATAGTAAATTTATCATGAATCAAACTATCTTCCTCTAAGTAATAAGCATCCAATCTGTTTGCTTCTATTTCCAAAAATAAAGCTCCCGCTTTTTGCGAATCTGAAAAACATTTCGAATCATGAGGATAGGATGATTGTGTTGCACCCAGCTTACCTGATGCGCCAGCTACAACGTATATAGTTCCTTTATTATCCGTTGTATCTTTTTTGTATGGACAAGAATTAAAGGTGCCATCATATTTTGCACTACTACTATCAATTGTATGTAACGTTTTATTAAAACTTGATTCTAAATCGTAATGTCCTTTTTGTAACCATGAACGCTCATAGTTATGACTATGACCATTAATAACTAAATCAACACCATATTTCTCTAATAATCTTGCAATATTTTTTCTAATAATAACTAAATCAGCTTCAATATCAGAATTATGACTTCCCATCGTAAATGGAGGATGATGAAAATATACAATCTTCCACATACTTTTATCCTGCTGCAAGTCTTGTTCTAACCATTGATACTGAGGTCCAAGCGAATCCCACAAATGATACATTCCCATCTCTATACCATACGAATCAAGTGAAATAAAATGGGCATTTGCATAATTGTAGGAATAAAATTCCTTATGATTAGATGGAAGACCACCTAATTCAGCGTTTTGAGGGGTCTTAAATATTTTGTAATAAGGAATTTGATGGCTAAGAGTTAAGTTGTAATCGTTTGCATAATCATGATTTCCGGGTGAAGGATAAATACAGGTATTATTAAAAATAAAATCAGTTTTATAGGGGTTAAAAAAACCATTTTGATACTCACTATGTAATCCGTTATAATATGCATTATCACCTAAAAGCAATACACCATTGATATAATTATTTTTTTTATAATAGTTAATAGCGTTTTTAACGTTATACTGTTGATCGTAACCTGTACCACAATCTCCTAAAGCTAAAAATCTTATTTTTTGACCAGAGCCGAAAGGAGGTGCTGTATAAAAATAAAAAGTATCGGTGCTCATTTGTGTGTTGTTTTGATTGATCAAATAATAATACTTAGTATTTGGTGTTAAACCAGAAAGTAGGTTGCAATGATTAGTGTCGAGATTATTTAAATATGAAATAAATGATAAATTACTTTTGGAGATACCAAAAACAACTTTAGAGTTACTTAATAAACTAGTTTTCCAAGAAACAAAAGTAGAGGTTGGACCAGTTTGTTGAAGATAAGGGCCTATAATAACGGAGTTGATTTGCGAAGAACACAAAACAGGAAATATGCAAATAAAAAACAAAACAATATTCTTCATTAAGATAAAGATATTGAAAAAACACCTAAAAATTTATAAAAAAAAGATATGATTCTTTATTTTTAAAATTACATAACTTAATAAAATAAGAAATCCATCAGTTTAACAACTGATGGATTTCTTATAACAAAAATCTTAAAGAACTTATGCGTTTGCGGCTTCTTCTTTTAAAACGGCGATAATTTTATCTTCAATTTCCTGCGCTAAATCAGGATTTTCAGCAAAAATAGATTTCACAGAATCTCTACCTTGTCCTAATTTAGTATCGTCATAACTAAACCATGAACCGCTTTTTTTAATGATCCCTTTATCAACACCAATGTCAATTATTTCTCCAACTTTACTAATTCCTTCTCCAAAAACAATATCAAATTCAGCCATGCGGAAAGGAGGAGCAAGTTTATTTTTAATAACTTTTACACGAGTTCTATTTCCCGTAACAACATCTCCATCTTTAATTTGGCTAATTCTTCTAATATCTAAACGTACAGATGCGTAAAATTTAAGAGCGTTTCCACCGGTAGTTGTTTCAGGATTACCAAACATGACCCCAATTTTTTCACGTAATTGATTGATGAAAATACAGCAACAGCCTGTTTTATTAATGGTGCCTGTTAATTTACGTAATGCCTGACTCATTAAGCGAGCTTGTAAGCCCATTCTGCTGTCACCCATTTCACCTTCAATTTCTGCTTTTGGTGTTAATGCCGCAACTGAATCTATAACTACTAAATCAACAGCACCAGAACGAATTAAATTATCAGCAATTTCTAAAGCTTGTTCTCCGTTATCTGGTTGAGATATTAATAAGCTTTTTGTATCTACACCTAATTTTTCAGCATAAAAACGATCAAATGCATGTTCTGCATCAATAATAGCTGCAATTCCACCAGCACGTTGAACACTTGCAATGGCATGAATAGCTAATGTTGTTTTTCCTGAAGATTCAGGACCATATATTTCAACCACTCTTCCTCTAGGCAATCCACCAATACCTAAAGCAATGTTTAAGCCTAATGAACCAGTTGAAATTGAGTCCATAGGTTCAACAACTGAATCGCCTAATTTCATAATCGTTCCTTTACCATAAGTTTTTTCTAACTTATCTAAAGTTAATTGTAGTGCTTTTAATTTTTCGCTACCTATTGCATTTCTATCTACAGTTTCAATAGTGTCATCCGTTTTTTTTGCCATGATATTTATGTTTATAGTTTTAAGTTACAATTTTCAAATTTAGAGTCGTTAGTAAGTTTGCAACATTCTCTAATTCTTTACAAATCTAACTCAAAATTCAAGCAACTGATTGCTATAATTTGTAGCATTAGTAAAATTAATAGTATTTACAAGGTATTCAGAAGTGAAAAATATTTAAAGAGAATCAGATTGTTTAATTTTTTTTTAATAAATTATTTTAAAATCATGAAATAAATTAAAATTTACTATTATAAATCTACCTTTTTTTTAAAATAAAAAAAGCCTTTCATCTCTGAAAGGCTTTGTCGGGGTGGCCAGATTCGAACTGACGGCCTCCACGTCCCAAACGTGGCGCGATACCGGGCTACGCTACACCCCGAATTTTCAAAAATAGATAATAAATATCGATTTGTAAAAATTAGAGTGCAAAGATATAATTTTTTTTCTTCAAAAAAAGAAAATCACTCGTTTTTTTACAAAAAAAATAGTTGCCAAAATATTGGCAACTATTTTAGTGTAATATAACTTACGTATTATTTTTCTACTGCAAATTTCTTTGTAACAGCTTTACTGTTATCAATTTTAACTTGATAGAAATATAAACCTGAACTTAATGAACTTAAGTTAACGTTAACTTTATTACTTCCAATATTTCCAGAAACAGAAGTAGCAAAAACTGATTGTCCAACTGAATTAAGAATTGTAATATCTAATTTAGCAGTTTCATTTAATTGCACATCAATTGTACCATTGGATGAAGCTGGATTAGGGTAAAAATTCATATTTTCGAATGTAGTATTTGCTTGTTGTTTAATTCCAGTTGGAGTGCATCCACCAATATATAATGTATTAAAATCTGCTGATGAAAATGTATTATCATCCATATAATAGTAACTTACAGGATTATCAGGAATTAATGTACCATCATCACTAGCAGTATATATTGTAGGGACTTGCCAAGTACCAGCTACAGGATTAGCAATTATTGGAGAAGATAAAAACCAAAAAGAATTATAATCAGCACCAGCTTTACCAGTTGACATATCCTTAGTTGCAGTCATCTTGTTTGTAGCTAAATCGTAACCCTTCATACGAATATTAGGTTGAGTATTAAAATGACTGCTAGTGATTAAAGTATCACTATCTACCCAACTATAAACTAATTTCATTCCATCAGTACTTCTTGAAATTTGTAAACGAGCATCATACGCTAATGCTCCGCTTGCGCCACCTAACCAATTAGTTTCAGCTGCAGTAGGACCTTCGGTGCTTAGCGAATCTACTACAAAAGCACACCATCCACCATTAGAAGTTGTACTAAAATCTGTAATATAATTCCAGAAATAGTTATAATTTGGGCTAATAGTGTAACCTAAGCTATCAATATTATCAGAATATGCTGATGTAAAAGTTGCTAAAAAATGCAAATTACCACTTGCATCAACTGTAGCAGAAGAACCTTCACCAACAGATACAAATGCTTTAGCTATAGGACCATTTGCAATGTAAAGTCTATCTGATATAGATGGGATTGTATTAAAGTCATATAAAGGAGCATAACGAAACCAAGAAGCGCCACTATTTGTAGTTTTATAAACATAAGGTTGAAAAGTATTCATTGAAGTACCAGCAACTGCATTAGCATCAACTCCTGTAAAAACAACGTAACCAATAGTTCCATCTTCACTCCAAGCTTGATTAGATTGAGTAGATCCATTTGCGTCACCAGCCCCATCTAATTTGAAGTTTGGTTTTAACGAATCTACTGTCCATGTAAATGAACCTGCATTAAATGTACCATAATTAAGTGCAACTCCTCTCCACCCATAAGCCGCATTAGATGAAACATCATTAATATTCGCAATTAATTCGCCTAATACATGTATTTTACCATCTGTAGTATTCTGCATATCTGTACGAGCAAAATCTTGTTTAATTTGGCCCGGAGTTAGAGCTAAATTTAAATTATCAGGAAAAATCGCAGATCCTGTTGAATTACTACCCGGAAAAGTTAATTGCTTAGATGCAAAAAAGTTTCCTTGCCAACTAGAACCTGGATGCCAAGGCCCTGAACCTACAATATAAGCATTAGCAGGATTAGTGTTACCAGCAGGATTAAAAATTGTACCTCCAGGATGACGCATTAATTTTGTAGAACTAGCAACTAAAATAGTAGAATCCCAACTTGCACCAGCATTTGAACTATAAGCATAAGCCATCGTTCCTGAGTTACCACCAGTTACACCTGTCCAACCTGCCTGCTTTCTGATTATCATACCGATAGTATTAATAGATGCATTATAAGTTAAAGCGCGACCTGCTGTATTTTGAACACCTATTGAGTTTACAGAACCACCAATACGCTTTGCAGCAGATGCTGTTTTGTTAACATTAGCAGTTGAAACTGACAAATATTGGCTATTAGTAACTTCAGATGTTGAATACGGTTTATGTGTCACCATTTTTTTTGCCTTAGGATTGATAGCAAATCTGCTATTGTTTTGGGCTGTAATCGCCATGGAAGCAAAAGCAGCAAAACCAAAAAGTAATTGTTTTTTCATGATTATTCTAGATTTAATTAAACTTAACATAAAGTGTTCATCGAATTTACAAACTAAAAATTACTTTTCAAAAAAAACTAAATTATTTTTATAAATATGGCTTTACATTTAATTTGTAATAAAAATTTATTAATAAAAAAGACGCTATCTAAATTTAGATAGCGCCTTTAAAAAAAATTATTTAGTTATTTTTCTACTGCAAATTTTTTGGTAACTGCTTTACTGTTATCAGTTTTAACTTGATAGAAATATAACCCTGAACTTAATGAACTTAAGTTAACGTTAACTTTATTACTTCCAATGTTTCCAGAAACAGAAGTTGAGAAAACTGTTTGTCCTACTGAGTTAAGGATTGTAATATCTAATTTAGCTGTTTCATTTAATTGCACATCAATTGTACCATTAGATGTAGCTGGATTAGGATAGAAATTTAAATTAGCAACTGAATTAGTATTAGTTAATCCATTAATATTAGTAACACATAAGAAATCTGATACTGGAATCTTTGCATAGACCATATCATTTGAGTTGCCAAGATTTTCAGCGTCAGGATTAGTGCTACCAGCTGCAGCAGGAATACCATTACCAGGATAAAAATCTCTCATGTAAATAATATGAACATTTCCATCGATATTTTTAGCCATTGAACCAAAAATACCTTCGTATATCAATGATTGATCAACAATATCCATTGGCGCAGAAAAAACTTCAGCACCAGGAGTTAATACACAACTTTTAACAACGTACTGATGTCTTACTAATTTTTCAGCATTTTGTAAAGAACCTAAACTGTCAACAATTGAGGAATATGATAAAAATAAATCATTATTAGCATCAAATGCCATACTTGGATAGGATGTTAAAGAACAACCCCATCTTCCAAATGCTAAATCACCTTGAGTTGCAGGAGTTGGAAAATAAATAGTTCCTTGTTCTCCTAAATCTTCAATAGCTGCAACTAAATTTCCTCCTAAATCTTGAGGCATAGTTTCATTCCATAAATATAAACCATCTGTGTATGGGAAGTAACTGTAGCCAGAAGCAGAAGGAGCATCGTTTAATAAACGGTAAGCACCATAAGCCACATAAGCATTTCCATTTACATCTAAAGCTACGGCAAAATTGCCATCGCTAGTTTCAATTGTATCTGCAACAGCATCATTATCAATATCAGAAGTTGTAGTTGTAAAATCCCATAATGGTAAAGGAAATTTTAATACTGTAGAATAAGTCCAAGTAACACCTCCATCAGTTGATTTTGCTAAGCCAACATCCGCATCAGAATCACCAGCAACAATTGCCACTGTACTTCCTTTAGCAGCAATTGCATAAGCATCAGCACTAAAACCTAAATAGTTAGCAGATGTAAAACCTGTAGGCTGAGTTAGAGCGCTCCAAGTTAAACCGCCATCTAATGAGCGAGAAAAGAATAAGCAACCATCTAATCCATTAACTACACCTGAGTTAGTAATTGAAATGGAATAAATAGTATCTCCACCTGCAGGGTTTGAGGTAACCATTCTTGGCCACCAGTTACCACCAGCATTACTAGGAAATGAAGTTGTGCTATTTGTCCAAGAACCTGTTCCTTTATTTGGTCTAGTTGCAACGTGAAGTTTAGCAGCTCCACCATTATGAGAAATAACGACTTCTCCTTTTGTACGTGTATCAGCCACATTTCCCCAACCTACTCTAGCATTTTCGATTCTAGCAGTTGGTGCTGCACCCCATGTTGAACCATTAAAGTAATTATAACCTGTACCTCTATTTGCATAAGATCCAGAACCATCAGTTGGTTCAATTGTCCAGCAAGTAGCGATTGAGCCATCAGCATTTACAACAATTCTGTCTCCAACACTACCATTTGATTGTAAATCATAAAGCGTATTTCCAACAACAGTTTCTGAAACAGCAAAAGTACTAGCAGGTTGATTTTTTTTGGCATTGGAAATTTGAGAAGTAACCTTTGCTTGGAATGGAATTGCAACATTGCTATTTTTTTCATCAACTACTGCCGATTTTTTAACGGCTATATTAGCTAATTTTGAAGGGATTTTTGTTGCTCTATTTGCAACTTGAGCACAAAGCAATCCGGAAAGGAAAATACTTGTGGAAAATAGTAATTGTTTTTTCATGATTATTTATAGATTTAATTAAACTTAATGTAAACTGTACATCGAATTTACAAACTAATAAATTACTTTACAAAAAAAACTAAATTATTTTTTAAATACCGATTTACATTTAACATCTAATAACAACATGAATAAAAAAGGCGCTACCTAAATTTAGATAGCGCCTTTAATTAAAAAGTAGTTGCTTATTTTTCTACTACAAATTTCTTAGTAACAGTTTTGCTGTTGCCAATTTTAACTTGATAAAAATATAAGCCTGAGCTTAACGTGTTTAAATCAACATTAATTTTATTACTTCCAGTATTTCCAGACACAGCTGTTGCGAAAACTGCTTGTCCAACTGAGTTAAGAACAGTAATATCTAATTTAGCTGTTTCATTTAATTGTACATCAATTGTAGCATTAGATGAAGCTGGATTAGGGTAAAAATTCATATTTTCAAATGTAGTATTTGCTTGTTGCTTAATGTTAGTTGGAGTGCATCCTCCAGCATACATTATACTAAAATCAGAAGCTGCAAATGTATTATCATCCATATAATAATAACTCACTGGATTATCACCATTTAATGTACCATCATCACTACCAATAAAAACAGTAGGGACTTGCCAAGTACCTGCAACTGGAGAGGCGACTATTGGAGAAGATAAAAACCAAAAAGAATTATAATCAGCACCAGCTTTACCAGTTGACATATCCTTAGTTGCAGTCATCATATTAGTAGCTAAATCGTAACCCTTCATACGAATGTTAGGTTGAGTATTAAGATGATTACCTGTGATTAAAGTATCACTATCAGCCCAGCTATAAAAAATTTTAGTACCACTAGTTGTTCTTGAAATTTGTAAACGGGCATCAAAGCCTACACCTCCTGTGCTTGATGTCCAGTTTGATTCAGCAGCTAAAGGTCCGTCAGTATTTAATGAATCAATTACAAATGCACACCATTGACCATTAGAGGTCGTATTAAAATCTGTAATATAATTCCAAACACTATTAAAGTCTACATTATACGTGTAGCCTAAACTATCAATATTATCAGAATATGAAGATCCAAATGTTGCTAAAAAGTGTAAGTTGCCACTTGCATCTACCGTTGCTGAAGATCCTTCAGAAATAGAAATAAATGGTTTTGCTACACCGTTATTCGCCGCATATGTTCTATCTCCTATAGAAGGAATTGAAGTAAAATCAAAAAGTGGTGCAAAACGAGACCAAGAAGCGCCACTGTTTGTAGTTTTGAAAACATATGGTTGGAATGTATTCATAGATGTTCCTGCAATCGCGTTAGCGTCTACTCCATCAAAAATAACATAGCCAATAGTTCCATCTTCACTCCATGCTTGATTATATTGACTATATCCGTTTGGATCTCCTACTCCATCCAATTTAAAATTTGGCTTCAATGAATCTACAGTCCATGTAAATGAACCAGCATTAAACGTTCCTGTATTTAAACAAGCTCCTCTAAATGCTTGACCTGCGGTAGTAGAAGCATTTATATCGCCATACAATCCACCTAAAACATGAACTTTTCCGTCTGATGTAGCTTGCATGTCACAACGAGCAAAATCTTGTTTAACTTGACCTGGGGTAAGCGCCAAATTTAAATTATCAGGAAAAATAGCCGCTCCTGTTGAATTACTTCCAGGAAAAGAGAGTTGTTTTGACGCTAAAAAAATACCTTGCCAACTAGCACCAGGATGCCATGGCCCTGAACCTACAGCATATGCATTAGCTGGGTTTGTGTTACCTGCAGGATTAAAAATTGTACCGCCTGGGTGACGCATTAATTTAGTAGAACTAGCAACTAAAATAGTAGAATCCCAGCTTGCACCAGCATTTGTACTGTAGGCGTAAGCAATGGTTCCTGAGTTACCACCCGTAACACCTGTCCAACCTGACTGTTTTCTCATTACCATACCAACTGTATTAATAGACTCGTTGTATGTTAACGCTCTACCTTCTGTTGATTGAACACCATATGCATTTACTGAACCGCCAATACGTTTTGCAGCTGATGCAACTTTTTGTGAATTTGTGTTTGAAACTGTTGAATATTGACTATTCAAAGATTCGTGAGTTGAATACGTTTTAATTGTAACAACTTTTTTTGCCTTAGGATTGGTAATGATTTTCTGTGAATTTTGAGCTGAAACTGCTAATGCAGCAAAAGCAGCAAACCCAAATAGTAATTGTTTTTTCATGATTATTGTAGATTTAAAATTAAACAAGATTAATACAAATTTAATGATTTAATAATTGAAAATACTAAAGTTAATTAAAAAAAACGCTACAAATAATCTACAATTTTCTCTAACTGCATACCTCTAGAACCCTTTATTAACAGTGTAGAATGATTAATTTGGTTTTTTAAAACATAATCCTTTACATCATCTATGTTCATGAAAAAATTGTAATTAGGAAATAAATCTTTAAAATCAAGAAAATGGCTTCCTACTAAAATTATACTATTTATGTTTCCTTTTAATAACTGAGTCAAAATTTTTTCGTGCTCTTTGTAACTATAATCTCCCAATTCGAGCATATCACCTAATACAACCATTTTATTTTCAAATGTTTGATTTTCAAAATTACTAATTGCTAAACTCATACTGCTTGGATTTGCATTGTAAGCATCAAGTATAATAGTGTTTGTTTTTATTTTTTTTATTTGAGAACGGTTCATTTCCGGCACATACGATTCCAAAGCATCATTTATATCATTTTTAGGTACATTAAAATAATTACCAATACAAGCTGCACATAAAAGATTTATAAAGTTATAATGACCAAACATATTAGTTTTAACTAATGGCTGATTGGTTGTGTCGATATTTTTAGTATTCCATTTAAATTCAACAAATTCAGAATTTGAAAATTGTTTACCATGAACATCAAATACCATTTTTTCGCCATAAAATATTTTCTCTAGATTGTTACTTAGTTCAATTAAAACATCATCATCACCATTAACGAAAATCTTTCCATTTCTAGTTTTAATATGTTTGTACAATTCACTTTTTCCAATTTTCACTCCTTCAATTCCACCAAATCCCTCTAAATGAGCCTTACCAATATTTGTTATTAATCCATAATCCGGATTTGACAATTCGCATAATAGAGCTATTTCACCTTTGTGATTTGCTCCCATTTCAACAATGGCAATTTCGTGTTGATGTGTTAACGATAGTAATGTAAGTGGTACACCGATATGATTATTTAAATTTCCTTTTGTAGCAAAAGCATTGTATTTTTTTGAAAGAACCGCGTATATCAGCTCTTTATTTGTTGTTTTACCGTTACTTCCAGTGATTCCAATGATCGGAAATTTTAATTGTTCACGATGATATTTAGCTAATTGTTGTAAGGATTCTAAAACATTTTTTACTAAAAAAATAGTTATATTATTATTTCTTTTTTCATCATCAACTATAGCATATGAACAACCAGCATTTATGGCCTTTTCAGCAAAATCATTTGCGTCAAAATTATCACCCTTTAATGCAAAAAAGATAGATCCATTTTCTAATTTCCTTGTGTCAGTTGCTATTATTTGATTACAATCAATAAACAATTTGTATAATTCTTCTGTGCTGATATATTTACTCATAAGTAGATTTTATTTTTATCGTCATATAACGTATGCATGTTATCTTCATTAGTGTTTTAAGTTGCAAAACAAGAATACTTCATAAATTGTTTTTTAAAATGCAGAACTCTATGAAGTAAAATTAAAAAGCCCTCTCGATTACTCGAGAGGGCTTAGTATATAGTTTTCAACAAATTTATTTTCCTAAACCTACTGGGCTACCAACTCGAACCATTGCACATCTAAAACCAAGGTAAGAAGTTGCTTGCCTTTGATCTAAATAACGACGAGTACCAGGATTTAACCAATATGCTCTATCTCTCCAACTACCGCCTTTATAAACACGGGCTTTATCATTAATTAAAGATGTTGCAGCATATTCATACATTAACTTATCTGACCTATCAGTATATGCACCTTCGCCTTCACCAAAATACAAACTAGAGTTAACATCCCCATCCATATAACTAATGTAATCAGCTGTTTTATAGTTTCTACGTTCATCTAAGTTATCTGAAGCCCACACAGTACTTACTTCTCTCCATTTTACACGACCAGGTATGTCAGATTTACCTTCAGCAGTTACGTTTTTATTCCCATTCATAGCATTAGTATCTTCAGGTTTTCCATTCATAGTAGTTAAAACACTATCAATTACCTCAGCAACTGAATCTGTAGAATTTGTACCATGCAGACTTGGAGAACTAACCTTATGTTTAAACTTTTGATATACAGGACCATCAACGTTCGTTAAGATGGTACCATCGGTACTATCTTTTACCTGAGTAACAAAAACATTACCT
>CANHPI010000018.1 GCA_947462425.1 Bacteroidota bacterium | reverse complement strand
CGGCCGAAGAACACCAAATGAACGGAGGTTTAGGTGATAGCGTTGCTCAATTATTATCGCGCCACATGCCTACTCCACAAGAGTTTGTTGCTGTTGATGATAGTTTTGGTGAAAGCGGAACGCCTGATGAATTAATGACAAAATACGGACTAGACACAATCAATATTATTGATGCTGCCAAAAAAGTAATGGGAAGAAAATAATTATGTCTCGCAGATCGCGCTGATTAAAGCATATATTTTAAAACTAAACTATAAGAAAAAAGAGTAACTCAAAAAAGTTACTCTTTTTTTATTCCGCGATCATCTTCGAAATTCGCGGGAAACTATTTTCTACTCGTGATGATATTTTTCATTTTTTAAAATAGAGAACCCACGATATAATTGCTCACAAAAAAATAAACGAATCATTTGATGAGAAAAAGTCATGTTTGAAAGTGATAAAATATAAGAACTTTTATTTAATATTGATTGATCAATCCCAAAAGGTCCACCAATTAAAAAAACAACACGTTTACATCCGGAAACCATTCTCTTATTCAAAAATTCAGCAAACTGCAAAGATGTGAATTGTTTACCATGTTCGTCCAAGCAAACTAAAAAGTCAGATGGTTCCAATAGTTTTTCAATTTCTTTAGCTTCAGCATTTTTTTGCTCATCAATTGGCTTTTGACGGATATTTTTGTGCATTGAAATCGTTTCCGTGCTAAAAGAAATATAATTTTTTAACCTCTCAGTATATATTTTAACGCCCTCTAAAATGTAAGCATCTGTTGTTTTTTCTATTTGAATCAATTGTAATTTCATTTTTAACTAATATTAAATTGCTTTAGGCATAATAATTGTATCTTTATCATAAATTTACAATATTAATGAAACTATTTGTCATTACTCTAATTAGTATTTTCAGTTTTTCTTTTACCATAAAAGATATTTCTGAAGATATTTCAAATGCATTAAAACAAGGAAACGCCGCTAGTTTGGTAAAATTTTTTCCCGAAAAGATTTCTATTAAGGTTTTAACTCAAGAAGACTTATTAAGTAAATCTCAAGCTCAGGTTTTAATAGAAGATTTTTTCGCAAAACATAAAGTTAAAAGCTACAAAACAGGTCATACAAGTGTTGTAAATGTTGAACAGCAGTTTATTACCGGATCATTAGATACCAATAACGGAAAATTTAGAATTTCCATTCTGGTAAGAGGAAACCTAATTTCGCAGTTTAGAATTGAGAACGATAATGGCTAATTTCATTTCAGAACACAAAAAACATTTCAATTTTAAAAACTTTGTGCAAAATGCCTTACAGGAAGATGTTGGCGATGGAGATCACTCTGCTTTAGCAACTATTCCAACTTCACAAAAAGGTAAATGTCATTTATTAGTTAAGGAGAATGGCATTCTAGCAGGCGTAGAAGCAGCAAAAGAAATTTTTAAAATAATTGATCCTAAATTTAAAGTAACCGTTTTAATAAATGACGGTGCACACATTAAAGTTGGCGATATTGCTTTTATTGTAGAAGGTAGTTCTCAAAAATTATTAACTGCTGAGCGATTGGTTTTAAATGTAATGCAACGCATGAGTGCCATTGCAACCAAAACAAATTATTTGCAAAGTTTGTGCAAAGGAACAAAAGCTAAAGTAATTGATACCAGAAAAACAACACCAGGCTTTCGTTTTTTTGAAAAATGGGCGGTTGTTATCGGCGGAGGCTCTAATCATCGATTTGGTTTATACGATATGATTATGCTAAAAGATAATCATATTGATTTTTCAGGAGGAATTACAGAAGCATTAGAGGCAACACATACTTATTTAAAAAAAATAAAAAAGAAATTACCAATAGAAGTTGAAACACGAACCTTAAATGATGTAAAACTCATTTTAAATAAAGGTGGTTTTCAACGAATTATGTTAGATAATTATACAATAGCTGATACAAAAAAAGCCGTTGCATTAATTGGAAATAAATTTGAAATAGAAAGTTCAGGTGGCATAACCGAAAAAACTATTGCAGCTTACGCTAAATGCGGTGTCGATTTCATTTCTGTTGGCGCATTAACTCATCACGTAAAAAGCTTGGATTTAAGCTTAAAGGCAATTAAATAAATTGTTTTCTGTCACACTAAACTTAGTCGAAGGGTGTCACACTGAGCGCAGTCGAAGGGTGTCACACTGAGCGAAATCGAAATGAAGCAAACTTATTTACAGCCACAGTTATCATCACCACACTTTTTTTTAAAAATGCTTTTGTAAATTCTATAACCTATATAAGTTATAGCAAAGATTAATAAGATAACTATAATTAATTCTTGCATTAATGCTCCTCTCCTATTCTTATTGGGTTTATCACTGGGATTTCATGAACTAATAATTGATTTAATACATTAATTTTTATTTTATAACCACCAGTTGGCAAAGTACTTAAATCCAAAATGTAATACTCAGAATTTTCTATTGCACAACCTGCAACTTTATTATCTTTTAAATCAACCACATCAATTTGTATTTTACCTAAATTTTTTCCGGCTAATGAAACACTATATTTATTATAAAAAACAGGCAACAAAGTAATACAGCCTTGCTCCTGATTTAATTCTTTTTTATTATAAATAAAATTCACCTTACTCTTGGGCTGCGTATCATACAAATTATTACTGTTTATTGTTTTAGCTGTGTTTTCAAACAATTTATATCGATCCTTTAATCTATCAATTGTATCTTCTTGACTCCAAATACGAATATAATCAACCAAAAATGAATTTGGAAATTTTGTTTTTTCATCAGGTCCAGGGTTAAAAGCTTCTTTGTTTTTTGCTACAGCGCTATTTATAATTAAATTTTGCGCCGTTGTAAATTCACCTTCATAATATCCTATAGGCTGTCCATTAAAAAAAAACTTCACATAATTTGGTTGCCATTCTCCCGAAATTATATTCCAATCGTTTGCCAAGCTTTGTTTTGTTTTTACCCAAGCACCCCAATTTTTCTTTAAATTTAAAAAACCACCTTTATAATCTTCACAACCTTTCGGGCAATGAACATCTAAATGAATTTGATTTTCACGTTCTCCCTTTCCTTCATAAAAATCTATTTCTTCATTGGGATTTCCACCATATAACCAAAACGCAGGCCAAATTCCTTTTTCTTCATTTGCCTTAAATCGAATTTCAAAATAACCATATTTATATTGTTTTATTGAGCTTATAGCACCTCCGGAATAATCATAAGTAAACTCTCCTTTTTCGTTAGGAAACTTATTTTTCTTTTTCAAGTATTCAGTATCAATATACTCGCCAATAATTACCTGCTGTTGTTGTGGCTTTTTAGTAATTAAAGATAGTGCCCCATTTTCAAAAACAACATTTTCTGCCTTATATAATAAATCTATATTATAAACGTAATTACCCCAAGGATAACCGGTTTTCCATAAACTAGTGTTTAAACCTTCTTCATTAAACTCGTCATTTTCTTGTAAATACCATTTTGTACTTACATTCGATTTTACCTGCCACATTACTTGAGATTTCAAAATAATTGAAAGAAATAATAAAAAAATCAGAAAAACATTTTTCATTAATAAATAGTTGATTAATAATAATCAAAAGTAAAGCTAAAATTGGTATTTTCGCTACAAATTTACATGAAATAGCCATGTTACTCAATGCAAAACATTAATAATTAATCATGGTTGTACTATGTGGCAAAAAAACAATAAAAACACACATTAAATGATTACAGCAGAATCTCCAATTAAGTTTGACAGACGTAAACAAAAAGATGATACGTTATTAGAACTCTATAAAAACATATTAACTCCTCGTTTAATAGAAGAAAAAATGTTGATTCTTCTACGTCAAGGTCGTATTGCAAAATGGTTTAGTGGCATCGGCCAGGAAGCAATTTCTGTTGGAGTTGCAACAGCTTTAAACAGAGACGAGTTTATTTTACCAATGCATCGTAACCTTGGTGTGTTTACCACGCGTGGCATTCCTATGAACCGTTTATTTTGCCAGTTTCAGGGCAAGCCAAGTGGATTTACGCAAGGCAGAGATAGAAGTTTTCATTTTGGAACTCAGGAATATAACATTGTTGGAATGATTTCGCATTTAGGTCCGCAAATGGGCGTGGCTGATGGTATTGCCTTAGGAAATAAATTACGCGACGAGAAAAAAATAACCGTTGTTTTTAGTGGCGACGGCGGAGCAAGCGAAGGTGATTTTCATGAAAGCATCAACACTGCAGCCGTTTGGGATTTACCGGTTATATTTATTGTTGAAAATAATGGTTACGGATTATCTACACCAAGTAACGAACAATTTCGTTGCAAATCTTTTGCAGATAAAGCCATTGGTTATGGCATTGAAGGTGTTAGTATTGATGGAAACAACGTTTTAAAAGTATATGAAACCGTTAAAAATTTAGCGGAATCCATGAGAGAAAATCCACGCCCTATTTTATTAGAATGTGTTACTTTTCGTATGCGTGGGCACGAAGAAGCATCAGGAACTAAATATGTACCAAAAGAATTATTTGATGTTTGGGGAAGAAAAGACCCCGTTAATACCTTTGAGAAATTTTTATTAGATGAAGGTGTTTTAACAGAAGATATTATTGAAAAATTACGCTCTGATATTAAAAAAGATATTGATGAAGGTTTGGAATTAGCTTATGCTGAAACATTACCTCCACCAAATACCGAAAAAGAAATTACCGAATTATTTATGCCATGTACGATTGCTGATACTTCAAATCAATCGGGTACAAAAACTAACAAGCGTTTAATTGATGCCATTAGCGACGGTATGCGTTTAGCCATGCGTAAACATGCTAATTTAGTTTTAATGGGACAAGATATTGCAGATTATGGCGGGGTATTTAAAATCACCGATGGTTTTGTAGAAGAATTTGGAAAAGGTCGTGTGCGAAATACACCTTTATGTGAATCTGCTATTTTAGGTGCTGGTTTTGGTTTATCAATTAATAAACATAAAGCTATGGTGGAGATGCAATTTGCTGATTTCGTAACAGAAGGCATGACTCAAATTATTAATAATTTGGCTAAATCACATTATCGCTGGGGACAAAATGCTGATGTGGTAGTTCGAATGCCAACCGGTGCTGGAGTTGCTGCTGGTCCATTTCATAGCCAAAGTAACGAAGCATGGTTTTTTAAAACTCCAGGTTTAAAAATTGCTTATCCTGCTTTTCCAAGTGATGCTAAAGGTTTATTATTAGCCTCTTTTGAAGATCCAAATCCAGTAATGTTTTTTGAACACAAGGGATTATACAGAAGTATAGATGAAGATGTTTTAGATGACTATTTTACCATTCCTTTTGGCAAAGCGCGTTTAGTAAAAGAAGGTACTGCTGTTACAATTGTTACATATGGCTTAGGAGTTCATTGGGCTATCGAATTATTAGAAACAAATCCAGAAATTTCAGCAGATTTAATAGATTTAAGAACCTTGGCACCATTAGATACTGAAGCTATTTATACTTCTGTAAAGAAAACAGGTAAAGCTTTTATTTTACATGAAGATACGTTGACAGGTGGAATTGGCGGAGAAATTAGCGCCTTAATAACAGAACATTGCTTTTCTTATTTAGATGCGCCGGTCATGCGTGAAGGCAGTTTAGATACGCCAGTGCCAATGAATGCAGATTTAGAAATTAATTTTTTACCAAAAGAACGATTTAAAGAAAAGTTGTTGAAATTATTGAATTACTAATTTATATAAATGTGTATTTTTTGTGAAGTCACAAATAGTAAATTAAAACATCAGTAAAACCTGCTGAATTATTGTACTGACGAAACTAAAAGTTTTAAATACTATTACCAAATCAACTAGTTTGATTCCAATTAATATTATGGTATTTTTATGATATGATTAACAGGGAACTTATTGAGCCTTTTTCAAAACTTGAACTACTTGCCAAACAAGTAGTAGAAGGTTTTATTACAGGTTTGCATAAAAGTCCGTTTCATGGATTTTCTGTTGAGTTTGCCGAGCATCGTATCTATAATAAAGGCGAAAGCACCAAACACATTGATTGGAAATTGTTTGGCAAAACAGATAAACTTTTTATCAAGCGTTACGAAGAAGAAACTAATTTACGTTGTCAGATTATTATTGACACATCTAACTCTATGTTGTTTCCATTAGAAAGAAAAACGGGTGCGATGAATAAATTATCGTTTTCGGTTTATGCAGCCGCAGCCATGATTCAATTATTAAAAAATCAACGTGATGCTATTGGTATTACATTTTTTGATAAAGAAATTCATAAGCATTATCCTGCTAAAAGTAATCCTTCTCAACAAAAGGTAATGTATCATGAGTTAGAAGAATTATTAAATAAAACAGTTTACGAAGATGTATCTGCAACTGAATCAGCAAAAGCATTAAACCAAGTAGCTGAAATAATTCATAAACGTTCTCTCGTTGTAATTTTTAGCGATATGTTTGAGGAGCAATCTAATTTAGAATCTATTTTTACGGCGTTGCAACATTTAAAATATAAAAAGCATGATGTGGTTTTGTTTCATGTAGCCGATAAAAAACAAGAGCTAGATTTTGAATTTGAAAATCGCCCGCACCATTTTATTGATATCGAAACCAAAGAGGAAATTAAATTAAATCCTAATGAGGTTAAAGAGATGTATTTAAAAAAAATATATGAATACACCGAAGCCATTAAACTAAAATGCGGGCAATATAAAATTGACTTTGTTGAAGCGGACATTAATGAAGGTTTCAATAATGTATTGCAAACTTATTTAACAAAAAGAAATTTATTGTTGAGATAATTCTTTTACAATTAATGATGTTAGTTTTGAAAAAAAATTTACTTGCTATTTTTATAATACTAGCTTCATAAAAAAATAAGCAATAGCTAAGAATAAATTTTTGTTTTATAACTTTTAATTAGCAGAATTTATTTTAGTAAATAATAAATCATAATTTCCAATATCATTTGAGAACGATAGTAGTGGATTCTTTCCGATTGTAATTATGAATTCTCTGCCTTCTGACAAATCCATTGAACCTTCACCTGCTATATCTTTTGAAATATCTAAATTTGGTAATCTATCAATTTTGATTTGTTTTGATTTATTATTTTCATTTTGGATAAAATAAGAACACTCATACATTATTTTTTCTTTGTATCTTAATAAAAGGTATATTGAATCACCTTTTGTTTTAATTGATAGATGACATGAATTTAAATATTTTGTAGTTTGATTATTAAAAAAACTAGATAAATCAGGAATTTTTTTAGGATCTTTTATATTGTTTTGAGTTGCATGGGCAAGCATATCTGCAGCCATTGGCCTCTCGCACCAAGAATGCTTAATTGAATCGTATTCATAAACTGCACCATGAGGAGCAAATTGACCGATAATAGAAACTAACTGAAATTCCTCAATAGTCGTTTCAGCTTTTTGATTTACTATAAATGCTGATTCGTTATTTAAAATTGAATCCTTTTTATTAATTAAAGATGATTCATTTGAATTAGAATTAATACAACTACTCAACATAATAGTAATAATAAATATGGTATTTAATAGAGAATATTTCTTTTTCATTTTTATGTTTAATGTAGTAAAGTGTTTTGACTCTTTGTATTTTATTTATTATGGATAAGTATAAATAGCATCACATTTTTATTGATATTTTATACATTACTTTACAAGTTGAAATGCGTATTTAAATAATTGATAAAAAAATTACTTAATTCCTCCCATTAACCTTTTAACTAAAGGCGATATGGCAATTAAAATAATACCGGCAATAAGCGCATAGATTGCTAGTTGCTTATAACCATCAGCATAAATAGTTAGTTTTTCAAAATTACTCGCATTTTCGGATGCCTGTGCAATATTGGCTCCCAATAATCCGGCAAAATACTGTCCATATGCGCTAGCTAAAAACCACATTCCCATTAAAACAGCTTGTGTTTTTTGTGGAGATAGTTTAGTCATAATGGACATACCGATAGGAGATAAACATAATTCTCCAAAAGTGATGATGAACCATCCAAATGTAAATAAATCCAGTGATGTCATTCCATTAGCGTCAGAGAAAAACTTAGTATAATAAAAAACATAAAATCCTCCTGCTAAAAATAAAAATCCTAAACCAAATTTTACAATTGTATTCGGTTCTAATTTATGCTTACTTAACCATATCCATAATAATCCTAATAATCCAGCAAAGGCAATAACAAATAATGAATTGGCAGAGTTATTTACTCCATTAGGATCTAATGTAATTCCAGCAACCGAACTATTTAAATTATTGGCTGCAAATAAACTTAACGATCCGCCACTTTGCTCAAAAAATGCCCAGAAAAAAATGGAGAATAAAATAAAAATTAAAGCAGCTACTAATTTTTTATTTTCTTGTAAAGAGAAACTTCGCATTTCATAAAATAAATATAATAATGAACAAGGCCCAATAATAAACATAAACAAATCTGTGTACTCGGAATTAGATACTAGTAAAATAATAAGCGGAATAATTGCTAATGAACCAATATATGTTACGATTTCAATTACTTTTCGTTTTTTAGGTTCCGTATCTAGTAATGGAGAAATACCAATATTTCCTAAACTTTTTTGAGTTCGAACAAAAGTTAATAAACTAACTACCATAACAATTGCGGCCAAACCAAAAGCAACATTCCATGCTAAATGTGCAGGAATAAAGTTTTGAAATAATTGTCCCTTACCAATAGCAATGCATAAATAACCACCAAGCAAAGCTCCTAAATTAACACCAGCGTAAAACAATGAAAAACCAGCATCTGTTCGATTATCTCCTTGCTTATATAAGTTTCCTACAATGGATGAAATGGTTGGCTTAAAAAAACCAGTTCCAATAATATTAAAGGCAATTCCTAGAAAGAAAAATGATTTTGGATCAATCGCCAAAATAATACTTCCCACAATCATTAATAGTCCGCCCCAAAATAAGGATTTACGTAGACCTAAAATTTTATCAGCAAATAAACCACCCACAAAAGTAAAAGCATATACAAAAGCTTGTGTGGCGCCATATTGCAAATTAGCTACTACTTCGTTCATAGATAACTGATGCACCATAAAAAACACCAACATTCCACGCATTCCGTAAAAACTAAAGCGTTCCCACATTTCACTGAAAAATAAATACCATAATTGCTTAGGATATTTACCTTTAAAATTTTGTATTTCTTCAATTGTAATAGTTACTTCTGCCATATTTAATGAAATTAAAAACCCCTAATAAATCTATTTTTTATTTTAGGTTTATTAGGGGGTATTTTATTAATATAAAATTTGTTGTTGTTTATGCTTCAACTTGTTTTTCAGTTATCATTTTTTGCAACCAAGAACTTAAAATAAATAAAATGCCAGCTGCTACTCCAGTCATAACAATAAACACCATAAAAAACTCATATAAGTTTGTAATTTGAAAACCTACGAAAGAAGGAAATTCTACTGGAGCAGGATTGGCTGGATCTGGAGTTGGAGGGATTAAAGCACTTAGCGTACCAGCAAATTTATTAGCTGCTGCATTTGCTAAAAACCATGTGCCCATTAATAAAGAAGAAAGACGAATAGGTGCTAATTTAGAAACCATTGATAAACCGATCGGAGATAAACATAATTCTCCCATTGAGTGTATTACATATAATGCAACAAGCCACCACATACTTACTTTACCACTTAAACCTAAACCTTTCACTGCAAATGCAATCAGCACATAACCTAAGGCCACTAAAGCCAAACCTAATGCCATTTTTTTAGGAGAAGATGGCTCTAATTTTCTGATGTACAAAAATCCCCAAATTAATGTAAATACAGGAGCTAGAGTGATAACGGCCAACGGATTAACTGATTGAAAATAGGAAGCCGGCATTTCCCAACCAAATATCGTTCTATCGGTTTGTCTATCAGCAAACAAAGTTAATGATGCGCCAGCTTGCTCAAAGGCACCCCAAAAGAAAATAACAAAGAAAGCTAGAATAAACACAACAATAATTCGCTTGCGCTCAATTGGTGTTAAACTTTTATCGCTCAAAATTATTATTGGCATAATAATCATTGCTCCGTAAATAAAATAGCTAATAATGTCAATGTCATTTTTGAAAAGCTGCTTAAAATTTAACATAAAAAATATAATAGCAATTGAACCAATAATTACTAAAATGTTTTTAAAATCAAGAGGTTTTACGGGTAATCCTAATTCTTTACCCTCTTCAGAAATTAAGTATTTTTTTTGAAAAATAATAAAGCTTATTAGACTAACTATCATACCGATACAAGCCATTAAAAATCCCCATTTAAATTCCATTGAACCACAAACTAAGGGAGAGAAAAATGCTCCTAAATTAATTCCCATATAAAAAATGGTAAAAGCACTATCAATCCTTCTATCATTTGCTGGGTACAATTGACCTACCATTGTTGAAATATTTGGCTTAAAAAAACCATTTCCAATAATAATAACAGTTAAACCTGCCCACATCATTGTAACGCCACCATCTGCGCCTAAATTAGCGCTCATAAACATAAAAAACTGGCCTAATGCCATTAATAATCCTCCAATGATAATACTTCTTCTATTACCTAAAAACTTATCGCATAAATAACCACCTAATAATGGCGTTAAATAAACTAAACCCGTATAACTCCCATAAATTTGAGATGCATCGCCATCACTCATTGATAAACCTATAACCTTATCAGTCATAAAAAGAATGAAAATTGCCCTCATGCCATAATAACTAAATCGTTCCCACATTTCAGTGAAGAATAAGAAATACAATCCCTTTGGATGTCCTGTTTTTTGAGAAATAGTTTGTTCCATAAATTAATTTTTAGTGCTTTTAATTAGTCGCCTAAAATAACGTTTTTTTGTTCATTACACTACTTTTTATAAACTTTTCGAATAGTTATAGCAAAAAAAATCCCCGAAATTACTTCCGGGGATAAATTTTAAATGGTATTATATAACTAAGATAGTTTTACGTTTACTGCATTTAATCCTTTTTTACCTTCTTGAATATCAAAAGTAACCGTGTCGTTTTCTCTGATTTTATCAGATAATCCTGTTACGTGTACGAAATACTCTTTTCCTGATTCATCATCTTTAATAAAACCAAATCCTTTTGTTTCATTGAAAAATTTTACTGTTCCTGTGCTCATTTTATTAGTTTAAAAATTGTTATGCCCAAATTTAATAATAAAAAATCATAAAAAAAACTTTTTTTGATTTTTTTTATGATCCCTATCAAATGTTACATTTTGATTAATCTTGTTACTGATTTCTGTTTTCCATCTGTTACTTCAACTATGTAGGATCCATTAGCTAAATAACTAAAATCAAATACTTTAGAAAAATTTTCTGTTAGTTTTATATTTTCCGTTTTTACAATATTTCCTAAGATATCATATACATTTAATAGCGTTTTATTTCCGTCTAAACTTGATATTGCACTAATATCTACTTTAACTGAACTTGAAAATGGATTTGGATACAATTGAATATTAAAGTTGTTAGAGTTAGCAAATTGATTTAACCCTGTAACAGTAGCTGTAATTGTAAACATTTTTTTATTGATATCAAAAAACACATTTCCAATACTTTCTACTTTAATGCGACAAGATGTTTTTGTTACTGGTACAATTGGCAATACAATATTTTCAGTTCCATCATTAGGCGTATTAGCAATAGATAAGGTAAAAGTATTTCCATTATCTACACTTACATAAATATTAACATTAGCACAATTAATAGGTGCCACATCAGTGCCATTAACACTCCAAGTTACTAACTGCGTAGAACCGCTTGGATAGGAAATAGCAGTGGTGCTTTGAGAAGTTACAGCAAAAGGCCCTGCAGTTCCATTGACTGTTATTGTAGTTTGTGCAGCACAAACTCCACCGCCTCCCATTTTATTATCACGAGCTGTTAACCTAAATTTTAAGGTTTGTGCAGTACTTGGCAAATATTCACCAGCAACGGTTGTATAAGTTCCTGCAATTATTGATGCTAATCTTGGAAACAATCTGGTTGGCGTTGTAACTGGTACATAGGATCTAAAAAATGGTTTAGTTCCACTATTCCAATTTCCTGCAGCAGCGCCGGCATCCATTTCTTCCCATTGATAAGTCAACGCATCACCATTTGGATCTGATGCTGCGCCTGTTAATGAGAAAGGCGTGCTTTTTGGCACTGTGTAATTAGCGCTTGCTGTTACTGATGGAGCACTATTTCCTGTTGTTGTCATTACATCACAACTATTACCACCACCCGTGTTTATGAAGTTTGTAATCTCATCATAACTTACACCATGAAAATAAGCAATACTGTTTGATGCTAAATCTTGTGGAGAGCAAATACCTGCATAAGCCATAATAGAAACCCCACTTCCAGGTTCCATAGATGTTGCCGCATTTCTGTTCCCTGCACAAGAACCTCCGTTACCATTAAATGTATGATTACCAGCAAATTGATGTCCAACCTCATGCGCTACATAATCGATGTCATAAGGGTCACCAACTGGACTTGGACTTCCGGTAATGCCACTTGCTTTAGAATTTGCAGAACAAACACATCCAAGACTAGCTAAACCACCGCCTCCGGTGCTAAACGTGTGACCAATGTCAAAATTAGCACTTCCAATGGTTGCAGTAATTACTGACTGACTTTTAGATATTAATGTACCTGCATTACTATTGTCGGCTGTTGTAAACCCAGAACCAGTTGCGCTAGTAAATAATACTAATGTTGTTGTTGGTACTAAAACAAGTTTAACCGCCACTTCAGTTTCATACACACCATCAACACGATTGATACTGGTAACTACTTTTGCTAAGGTTTGCGCTTTAGTTGGAGTTGCTGACCCAGTTGCTGCAATAGCATATTCTTTAGTACAAGCTACTGCAATACGATACGTTTTTAAATTTGCACCGGCACATATTGCGGCAGTATTTGCTGTTTTTGCGGTGCCATTATTATTATCCAAATTAGCCAAAACGCCTTCACAAACTCCTCTTTCACTGAATGGTTTAATAAAGTCACTCGTGTAATAGCTAATATAATCTAATGTATTCCATTTACAAAATGGGTCAATAAAAACATCACCATTTGGACTGCGGATCATTCCATGAAAACCAAATTCGGTTAAATCTAATTTACC
Source organism: Bacteroidota bacterium (assembly GCA_947462425.1). The sequence goes on along the minus strand of CANHPI010000018.1, from coordinate 2,569 downwards.
GCTTGCGTATTTATCATCAATGCCTCTCACATTGTAAGTTCTAATTTCCGGAAAACTCATTTGTAAAGGGTCTTCCATTACAGGCGATTCTGTTAATTTAAAATCCTGCAAACTCCCATTTGGCATTGGTAAAGAAACAATCACAGTTGAATTCTCTACTGAAATATTTTTGTCTAATGGAGCTGAGGATAAAATATTTTTCAAGTTATTAATATCTAAATGAAAGGTTTTATACTTTTCAGGAATAATATCTCGTTTGCCTGATACCACAACATCACTTTCATTAATCTCCTTCCACAAAACATTGTTAGATTGAGCTTTAAATACTAATGATGATAAAAGAATGCTTGATAGAATAATTGTTTTTTTCATAGAAATTGAGTGTTTTATATCATTATGAAATTAATAAAGTTATTTTATAATTTCAAATTTTTATTGCATATTATACATAAAATAAAAAACAGGGCTTAATAACACTCAAAGTATTGACTAGTATTTAAATAGCAGAGTAGATGTATAGAATAACATTTATTGAATTTTGTAGATTTATTGAACTTTTTTCAAATTTTAACTAAAACTACGGATGAATGATTAAATTTTTATTTTTTAACATAATAATCAAATAACTTAACTGTTGTCATATTGTTTTTTCACCAAATGTTATATATTTGTGTTAAAATTTAAACCCAACAAATCATGAAAAAAGTATTTTTAATGTTAGCTTTCGCTGGATTAGTAGGAAGTGTTTCTGCATCAACTAATAACGACGATAAGGATAAAGGAAAAAAAGAGTGTAAAAAAGAAACTAAATCTTGTTGTAAAGAAAAAGCTGGAGCAGCAGGTAAATCTTGCTCTGGTGAAGCTAAAGCAACAGAGAAAAAAGCGTGTTGCAAAGACAAAAAAACAGCAGAAGCAAAACCAACTGAAACAAAATAATTTTTTGTTTTAATTTTATAAAAGCTCATTTATCAAAAGGTAAATGAGCTTTTTTATTTGAGGTCATTCTGAACTTGTTTCAGGATCTCAGTTCTATTAATGATTTGAAAGACTCTAAATCAAATTCATGGTGACGTAACTGTTATTATCAGCGTTCTATTTTATTTATAATTCATTTTGAATTACTCGTGTTTTTTTGTTTTATTTGTTGCTTGATTTTTCGCAAAATTAATTTGGCATTGTAAATGAAAATAATTCAACAATGTTTACTAATTATAGTTTGAAATAATCACTTATAAATAAAAAATTACTTTATGAAAGTTGGTATACCATCGGAAATATTTCCAAATGAACTAAGAGTTGCCGCAACTCCAAAAACAGTAAAACGTTTGCAAAAGCAAGGGTTTGAAGTTTACATACAGCATAACGCCGGAATTAAAGCAAATTTTTCGGATAAAGAATTTGAAGAAGCTGGAGCTAAAATAATTGATACAGCCGCTGAAATTTATGGACAATCAGATGTTGTATTAAAGGTAAAAGAACCTTCATATGAAGAAGTGGATTTAATGAAAGAAGGTTTGGTTTTGTTAAGTTATTTATGGCCAGCGCAAAACCAACCATTACTTCAAAAATTAGCTGATAAAAAAGTGAATGCCATAGCTATGGATGCGATTCCTCGTATCTCTAGAGCACAAAAAATGGATGTATTATCATCTATGGCAAATATTGCAGGATATAGAGCAGTTATTGAAGGATCGTATCATTTTGGTCGTTTTTTAAATGGACAAATTACTGCCGCCGGAAAAGTAGAGCCTGCGAAAGTATTAGTAATTGGTGCTGGAGTTGCTGGCTTAGCAGCTATTGGTGCTGCCAATTCCTTAGGTGCTATTGTTAGAGCTTTTGATACTCGTAAAGAAGTTGCCGAACAAATTGAATCCATGGGCGCGCAATTTCTTACTGTTGAAATAAATGAAGATGGAGCTACTTCTTCTGGTTACTCAAAAGAAATGAGTAAAGAGTTTATTGAAGCGGAAATGAAATTATTTTTAGAGCAAGCTAAAGAAGTAGATATTGTAATTACCACCGCACAAATTCCGGGTAGACCTGCCCCTAAGTTGTGGATGGATTATCATGTTGCCGCTATGAAACCAGGTTCGGTTATTGTTGATTTAGCAGCTTCAACAGGCGGTAATTGCGAGCTTACAAAAAACGGCGAGGTTTACACAACCGACAATGAGGTTACTATGGTTGGTAAATTAAGTCAATTACCTAGTCAAGCTTCACAATTATACGGTAACAACTTATGTCATTTATTAGATGATATGGGTAAAGCTGAAAAATGGAAAATTGATATGGAAGATGCTGTTGTTTCAAGAGCAATGGTAACTTACAATGGTAAAATTAACTGGCCCCCTGCTCCACTTCCGGTTAGCCCAACTGCTGGTGGAGGTTCTAAAAAAGTAGTAGCACCAACTGCCGAGGAAATAAAACAATCTGATGCCGAAAAATCTAAAAAAGCGGCTACAACAACCGTTATGAGTTTAGCGGTGGTTGGAGTTTTATTGCTGATAGTAGGAGCATCTGCACCTCCTGAATTCATTCAGCACTTTACGGTATTTGTTTTAGCAGTATT
>CANHPI010000017.1 GCA_947462425.1 Bacteroidota bacterium | reverse complement strand
TTTGTTGTCCTGGAATATTTTGAAACGAAAGCTCTATTGTCGACCGTAAGTTTTATTAGTAATGTCGCTGCGGCAATTGGTACTAAATTATTTATAGTGGCGTATTTATCACCCAAAGCGAATTAAATATGAGAAATATTGAGGCGACTTTTTTGCTTCTATTTTAAAACAAATATAATTATTTATTCTTCAATTATATTAACCTTCATTCTAATATCAAGCAATGGTCGGTCGTCTTTGTTTTTGCCAACAGCGGCTATTTTATCAATGACATCTAAGCCTTCAACTACTTCTCCAAAAATACTGTATTGGCTATCTAAGTGAGGCGTGCCACCAATTGTTTTGTAAATGGATTGATGCTCTAAAGGAAACGTATAGTGCGGCGTTTTTAAGTAGGCTTCATCTACCAATTTATTCACTACTTTAAAATAAACCATTAAACTATCGTTGTTTTGCTCGGCTTTAAATGCTGCAATTTTTTCTTTTAAAATACTGTTTTCGGGTTTATTTAAAATCTCCTCTTTTATTTTTGTTATAAGTGGTTTGTTAATGCGTTTTTCATAAGATATTAAATCTTCATCGGTCCTTTTTTTTCCTTGCACAATATAAAACTGACAAGCCGATGATGCTTTTTCTGGATTAACATCATCGCCATTTCTGGCCGCGCACAACATCCCTTTTTTATGACATAAAGTAGGGATAATTTCTGCTGGTATGGTGTATTTTAAATCGCCATCACCTAATAATTTTGTTGGTTCAGCGTTTTTACTTTCAGGATCGCCACCTTGTATCATAAAATCTTGAATTACACGATGAAATAATAAGCTGTCGTAAAAATGTTCTTGTACTAATTTTAAAAAATTATCACGATGCTTAGGTGTTTCATTAAATAGCTTAACCTTCATGTTTCCAAAAGAAGTGGAAATTAGGATAGTTTCCTTAGAAAATGTTTGTGTTTTTACCGTTTTAATAAATATAACAAGACTTATACTCAATATTATTAATTTTAGACGCATACTTTTAATTATTTTATTTATATTTGAGTACAAATATTAATCCAATATAATTAATATAAAAATGAAACTAAAATTATTTATAGCAACATTAGCTTTTGGTGTAATAGCCATTGGTGTTAGTAGTTCTTGTAAAAAAAAAACAGACTGTAAGGTAATTGTAACTACGCTCGATTCTGCTGGAAATGTTTTGAGTGGCGCCACAGTAAAGTTATATGCCAATGTTAAAACATCATCCGGAGCTACTATTGAAGCTAACTTAAAGGCAGAGAGTGTTTCTGACGGAGTTGGAACAAGTACTTTTACTTTTAAATTACCTGCCATTTTAGATGTTAAAGCTGTTTATGGCACAAAAAAGGGAATTGGTATTATTAAATTAGAAGAAGGTGAAACAGTAGAAAAAGTGATTACTGTTAAATAACATAAAATTATGTAATTTTTAAATCCTTCGCGTTCTGCGAGGGATTTTTAGTTTACAGAGAATTATAAAATGTGATTAAATGTTTAGCAATAACCTTGTAATTAAAATGATTTTCGGCTAATGCTCTAGCTGCTGTTTGTAGTTCTAGTTTTAAATCAGAATTTGATAAAAGAGTAATAATTGCTTTTGTAAATTCAGTATCTGTATCTGCAATTAGTAAATCTTTATTGGCAGAGTAGGGTATTCCCTCAGCACCAATACTAGTTGTAACAATAGCTTTACCATAGGCTAAACCTTCTACTAATTTTATTCGTAAGCCACTGCCCGACCATAATGGCACTAACATAATATCATACGAATTGTAAAACTCCGCAGCGTCTTTTATTGTGTCAATAACAGTTATGTTATCACAAGCTGCTTTTTTTATTCTTTCGGGCATTCCTCTACCAGCTAATACTAATTTTGCATTTGGTTCTTGTTTTATAACCTCCTTCCAAACATGATTTAACAGCCAATCAACAGCCTCAATATTAGGCATCCAGTCCATTGAGGCAAAATGAAATAATGTATTGGTCTTTTTTGATTGAAAAACTTGTTTGTAATCTTCTAAATTTACTCCGGTTAAACAAGTATGAATAGGTGTTTTAGAACAAATAGTTGAGATGTTCTTTTTATCTTCATCAGTAATGGTAACAATAGCATCAACTTCCTTAAACGTATTTATTTCAAAAGCCTTTAATCTATTATTTTGAATGGTTAAGTACATTTTTTTTAAAATGTTTTTTTCGCTAAGTAAATGCCTTTCCCATATTTGATGTTCCACATTATGACTTCTTAAAATAATTTTAGCATTAGAATACTTTTTTATGATGGGAATATAGGTTGCCATAAACACACCTTCTAATTGCACAATATCAAACAAATTTGTTTGTAATTTTTGAATCAATAATTCCTCATATTCTTTAAAAAAGAAACGGCTTACAAAATAAGATTGAGGTGAAAATAAATTTAAAAAAGCGCCTAATATAGTGGTGTCAGCATTTTTATAAACAGATTGATAATTGGTTTTTTGTTTAAAATAAGCTGGAATATTTTCTTCGGGCTTAAAGTGTTTTTTAGTATTTATGGGTAATAAATGTAATTCAATGCCGTTATCTGCCAAGCCCTCTGCAAGTGTACTAATAGCAATAGAACTTCCGTCGTTAGCAGGATATGGCGCTTTATTACATAACTGAAGAATTTTCATTGCCAACTTTTTGTGTTCGGTTAAATAACTTTTTAATAGGTTCTGTATATGAATAGATATCAAATAAAGCTGAATCTCGAGCCGCCTTAAAAGTTAGAAAAATACCTAAGGGTAAAAAAAGCATTAAAGGAAACCAAGAACCAAAAACAACAGAATAAACACCTTCCATCACTAAATCCTCATAAATAATACTAACTATATAATACAGTAAAAAAAATAATACAGCTACCACTACAGGTAATCCCATTCCTCCTTTTCTGATAATGGCTCCTAATGGCGCCCCTACAAAAAACAATACAATACATGCAAAAGAAATATTTATTTTTTTATGCCAACCTATTAAATAATCCATTTTGCTGAGTTCTTTACCATAAACTTCTTCGTTAATAGAGTCAATAAATGAGCTCGAACTTCTTACTAAATTTTGAGCATTTTCAACACTTCTTTTAAATTCTTCTTGGTTAAGAGTTGCATAAAATTTTTTTATAGATTGTGGTACATTTGTTAGGTTAGATGTATGCAATGTTCTACTTAAAAAATAGTTTTTAAATTGATCATTAAGTTTTTCATATTTTTTTCCAATATCAATATTAAACGTATCAATCTCTTTATCTATTTGCCAAACATTCATCATTTCATGATGGCCTTTAAACAGTTCCTCTTTGGTATTTTTCATTTTAAAACTACTCATATCCACGTTAATGTTAAGCTCATCATAAAGTAATTGCATCAGCGGACGTGTTCTTTTATGTTGTCCTTCTTGTATTACATCTTCATATCTAGAGCCATTATTTAACTGTATTTGAAGGTAATTTGTATCTGCCGAAGTTTTCATTTTTCCGCTATCTGCATATAATTGAATATTGTTTCCTAATCCATCCGAATGATCATAAATATTTAAGTTATATAGCGTTTGACCATCTTTGCTTTTATTACCTACTTTTATTGTGTAGCCTTCTAATTGACTATAGTAAACACCTTCCTTAATGCTTAAGGTTGGTTTGGCTTGTCTTATATCCCAAAGCATTCGGGCAGATTTGAGAGTTATGGCAGGCAGAACAAAATTATTAAATACGAAAGTGATTGCTGCTAAAAAAAGTATAAACGCAAAAACTGGTTTTATAATTTTAAATAAAGATAAGCCAGATGATTTCATGGCAGCTAATTCATAATTTTCGGCCAAATTACCAAATGTCATAATTGATGAAAGTAATACTGCCAGAGGCATTGCAACAGGAATAAATGTTAAGAATGAATAAGCAAAGAACTGAAATAGTACCCATGCACCCATTCCTTTACCAATAATATCATCCATATAAGTAAATACATGAATTAAAAAAAACACAAATACTCCAATAAAAAGTGTAAGAAAAAAAGGAGGTAAATACGCTTTTAATAGATAGCTATGTAAAACTTTTGTTTTCAATATGAATGGCTAAATTAATTATTTTTTTTAAGGAGATGTGAGCATTTTATATAAACTTTGTTATTTTTGTATGATATGATTAATGGTAAAAAGATAATAGTAGTGTTGCCGGCTTACAATGCTGCATTAACTCTAAAACGTACTTACGATGAAATTCCTTTTGATATAGTGGATGATGTTGTTCTGGTTGATGATCACAGCAAGGATAATACGGCAGAGGTTGGAAAAGCATTGGGAATTAATCACGTTATTAGACACGAACAAAATAAAGGTTATGGCGGAAACCAAAAAACCTGTTACGATAAGGCACTTTCATTAGGTGCTGATATTGTTATTATGTTGCATCCTGATTATCAATACACCCCAAAATTAATTCATAGCATGAGTTATATGATTGCCAATGATTTATTTCCTTCGGTATTTGGTTCTCGTATTTTAGGCAAAGGCGCCTTAAAAGGCGGAATGCCTTTATATAAATACTTTTTTAATCGCTGCTTAACATTAACTCAAAATATTTTAATTAATCAAAAATTAAGCGAATATCATACTGGTTACAGAGCGTTTAACAGAGAGATTTTAGAAACCATAAGTTATCACGAAAATTCAGATGATTTTGTTTTTGATAATCAAATGATTTCACAAATATTTTATGCCGGTTTTGAAATTGGAGAAGTAACTTGTCCTACTAAATATTTTCCAGAAGCAAGTTCTATTAATTTCAGACGCAGCGCAACTTATGGTATGGGGGTTTTAGGAGTTTCATTCTCTCATTTCTTTAATAAATTGGGGTTGGCTAAAAATAAAATCTACATCAAAAAAAAATAATTGCTTATTATTAGAGGTCTTTAAAATTTATCTAATAATACTGAAATTTTTAGTAATTTGAGATAACTATCCCCATTTCATTTTCATTTTTTAGGTTACAAAATATGTAATAAATTATTTATAGATAACATAAATATAAATAGTCTTGTACAATTTATATTATAAATCAAGATCATTTATTAAATCTATCACCTCTTTATTTTTATCCAGTAATTTTGCCTGAATGCCTGTTTTTAAAGCACCTTCTATATGTTGAATGGTATCATCAATAAACAAGGTTTCCTCAGGATTAAGATTATGACCACTTAGTACATAGTTAAAAATATCAGTATTGGGTTTACGTTTACCCATTCTGCATGAATAATAAACTTTTTCAAAAAAAGAGTCTAAATTTTTATAGCCGTGTTGTTTAAATAATATAGTTTCAAATTCAGTAATATGAGTTTCATTAGTATTACTTAGTAAAAACAAACGATAGTTGGGTTTTAATTTTTGTAATAAATCTAACCGATTTTTTGGGAAATCTAATAGCATCGCATTCCATGCAAAAGTTAGTTTTTCTTTTGAGATAGGTAAACCTAAAGTTTTTTGTAGTTCATTAAAGAAAATAGAATCTGAAATTTCTCCTTTGTCAAATTTGTCAAAAATGGGAGTTTGTTGTAATTGCGAATAAATCGATTCAAACGGCATTTTAGATAATTTATTAAATTCTTGAATTGTTTTATTAATGTCAAGGTTAATGATCACTCCACCTAAATCAAATATTATATTTTTTATTTGCTTCATATATTTTGAAAATCGAATACAAATATATACTTTTGCAACCTTAAATCTGAACAGTTCCGATAATCATCGGAGTCAGATTGGGCCTATAGCTCATTCGGTTAGAGCAACTGACTCATAATCAGTAGGTGCCTGGTTCGATTCCAGGTGGGCCCACAAAACCCTCAGTAATTTTTTACTGGGGGTTTTTATTTACATAATTTTTTTTGATTTCATGTTTGTAAGTTTAAATTGTTGTTTTGATGTGACTTTTTTTATGGAAAATAAATCTATTTTTAAAAATTATATCTAGACTTTCTGAAAACAATTAAATTTTGGATAAAAAAAATCCCTAATTCGTTTCCAAATTAGGGATTTTGATTAAGTAAGTAAAATTAAGCTTCTTGTTCTACTTTTGGAGCGGCTGCTAAAATTTCAGCATTTGCTGCAGAAGCATATTGATCGAAGTTTTTGATAAATTGCTCAGCTAAGTTTTTAGCTTTGGCATCATAAGCCACTTTATCAGACCAAGAATTACGAGGATCTAAAATTTCAGTAGGAACATCGGTACACGTTTTAGGAAATTTTAAACCAAAAAAGTTAGTTGTACCCATTTCTGCTTTATCTAATTCTCCATTTAATGCAGCAGTAATTAATGAACGTGTGTAAGATAATTTAATACGATTACCAACACCGTAAGAACCACCAACCCATCCAGTGTTTAATAACCAAACGTTTACATTGTGTTTCTTTAATTTTTCTCCTAATAACTCAGCATATTTTGTTGGGTGTAAAGGTAAAAATGCTTTACCAAAACAAGCCGAAAAAGTTGTTGTAGGCTCAGTAATGCCCATTTCTGTTCCAGCAACTTTTGCTGTGTAACCAGAGATGAAGTTATACATCGCTTGACCTGTATTTAACTTAGAGATTGGAGGTAAAACTCCAAATGCATCACATGTTAAAAAGAAAATATTTTTTGGAATATCGCCAACCGCAGGAGTAACAGCATTATCAATATAATTAGCCGGATAACTTACTCGCGTATTTTCAGTACGTGAAACATCTGCATAATTTACAGTTGATGTACCTTCGTAAAAATTAATATTTTCTAATAATGAACCAAATTTAATAGCATTAAAAATTTGTGGTTCTTTTTCAGCAGTTAGGTCAACGCATTTTGCATAACAACCGCCTTCAAAGTTAAATACTGAGTTATCAGCCCACCCATGCTCATCATCACCAATTAATTTACGAGTTGGATCAGCTGATAGAGTTGTTTTTCCGGTTCCTGATAATCCAAAGAAAATAGCGGTATCACCATCTTTACCAATGTTAGCAGAACAGTGCATTGAAAGCACTTTTTTATCATGTGGTAAAATATAATTTAATACTGCAAAAATAGATTTTTTAATTTCTCCTGTATAAGCTGTACCACCAATTAAAATTACTTTTTTAGTAAAATTAATGATTGCAAAGTTATGTTGACGAGTACCATCAATTGCAGGATCTGCCATAAAACCTGGTGCATTTAAAATAACCCATTCGTGCTTAAAAGTTTTAATTTCTTCGGCAGTAGGACGTAAAAATAAATTTGAAGCAAATAAATTAGCCCAAGGTGTTTCTGTAACAACGCGAATATTAATTCTAAATGAAGGGTCAGCGCAGGCATAAGAATCTCTAACCCAAACTTCTTTATTTCCTAAATAAGCTAACATGCGGTTATGCAGCGCATCAAATTTATCAGATTCAAAACGGTTATTTACATCACCCCACCAAACACTGTCTTTTGTTTTTTCGTCATAAACTACAAATTTATCTTTAGGTGAGCGGCCGGTAAATTCTCCAGTATCAATAGCTAAAGCACCAACATCAGTTAATACACCTTGTCCGCGAACAATAGTTTCTTCTACCAATTCAGACGGAGGTAAATTCCAATAAGCCATTTCAACGTTTGCTAAGCCTAATTGGGCAACAGAAGCATCTTGTGCTTTTAATCCAATTTCGTTCATTATAAAAATAATTTAATAAAGTTAGGCTGCAAAAATACAAAAAAAATCGAGCCTTTTTTGGCTCAATTTGCACAATTTTTGAATCAAAACTTGATTTTTGTTGAAAAAAAATATTTATAATTTGAAAATTATAGTGTAAATATTTTTGTTATCTTGACTGATGAGTACATTCAGCATTTTCAGAAATAATAAGCATATCTGTTCCGGCTGCTATCTTTTTAATGTCTTCAATAAAAGTAATTAAATCTTTTTTAGCAGTTAATTCAGCCAAATTAAAACAATAATCCGTTTCACCTTCTCTTCCCCAGTTAATTATTTTATAAGCTGGTTTTTTTGCGTGACTATCAACATATGATAAAAATGCTGCTTTTTTTTCATAATCGGTTCCTGCGCCTTTACTGATAAAAGATACTATTAGTCTAAATGCAATTGGTGCATCCGGAGTATTTGCAACAGAAGTTGCTGTGCTTTCAGTTGTTTTCAAGGTTTCTTTTTTCGCTTTGCATGACATACAAGCTAAACTTGCTAAGGAGGCTAAAAAAAATAGTGTTTTCATATACGTTTTGTTATTGTTTTTTTATTGTCATTTTTGTACTAATTTATCGAAGCATGTATTATTCTGCATCTTTTCTCGATTTCTTTTGTAGATGCTGAATGAAAAGCATGACTATATTTCTTAAAATTAAGGATTGGATTATAAAGATAATTTTTTATTTAAATTTCCTATCTAATTCTCTATTTAAATCTTTCGTTTTTAAATCGTCGCGTTTATCAAATAATTTTTTTCCTTTAGCTACAGCAATTTCAACTTTTGCATAACCGTTATCAGATGTAAATAATAGTGTAGGTATAATAGTTAAACCTTTATCCTGCATTTTTTTTTGCAATTTATTTAATTCTTGTTTATTAAGCAGTAATTTTCGTTCTCTGGTTGGTTCGTGATTGTATAAATTACCTTCTGTATAAATACTAATATTTAAACTTTTTATAAATAATTCTCCATTTCTAAAATAACAAAAACTATCTACTAAAGATGCTTTACCTTCTCTGATAGCCTTAATTTCAGTACCAACTAATACAATGCCAGCAGTATATTTTTCAATAAAACTGTAATCAAAACTAGCTCTTCGATTTTTGATTGATATTTTTTGCTGTATATTCGGTTTCAATTACGTTAAATTTGGAGGTAAAGATACATAAAATTAATTGTTGTGAATATACACTTAACTATAGCAAAAGAAAATGATTTAAAAATAATTGCTCAGTTGGCTCGTTTAATATGGAATGACCATTATGTAGAAATTATTGGACAGGAACAAGTTGATTATATGTTGAATAAGATATATAATATAGACAGTTTATTAGAACAGTTAAATGAAAAAAAACATGCGTTTTATTTAATTGAAAGTGATGTTGATATTTTAGGATTTATTTCTGTAAGTTCGGATAATCAGCAAGATTATTTTATTCATAAATTTTATATAAATCAACAAACATCTAACCTAGGAATAGGTACTAAAACACTTAATTTGTTGATTCAAAAAATAACGCCTAAATCTTTGACACTCACTGTTAATAGGCAAAATTTTAAATCTATTAATTTTTACTTTAAAAATAATTTTAAAATAAATAGAGTAGAGGATTTCGATATCGGAAATAACTATCAAATGAATGATTTTGTAATGAATAGAAAATTTTAGAATACTATTTAAAAATTGATTTGATTTTTATCTTTTTATAAATTTTTTTATATATCATACATAAAAAATCTGATGTGATTTATTAACCTTAGTCTTTTTATATCTATTAAATAAGCTATAATTTATGCCGTAAAAATTTGTATATTTATATTTTTAAATATGGCTATGGAATATAATACACAGCTTCCAAAATTGGAGATACCTGAATATGGAAGAAATATACAAGTAATGATTGATCATTGCATTACTATTGAAGATAGGGAGGAGCGAAATAAATGTGCGAAGGCTATTATTCAAATCATGGGGCAGTTAAATCCTCATTTACGAGATATTGCTGATTTTACCCATAAACTATGGGATCATTTGTTTTTGATTTCTAAATTTCAATTAGATGTAGATTCACCATACCCTCGTCCTAATGCCGAAACATTTACAACTAAACCTAAAAATGTTCATTATCCTGCTACCAAAATTCGTTATAAACATTATGGTAAAACAATTGAGCGAATAATTGACGCAGCAAAGACATACGAAGAAGGACCCGAGAAAAAAGAGCTAACGCGATTAATAGCAAACCATTTAAAAAAATCATATGTCAATTGGAATAAAGATTCAGTAACAGATGATGTTATTTTTAAGCAATTTAAAGAAATGACAAATAATGAGTTAGCTATTGATGAATCAGCAGCATTAACGCATGCGAACGAACTTAAAAATAAAACTCATAATAATCAAATGCCAATTACCGTAAATGCCGGTGGCGGAAACAATAAAAATCGTCATAAAAAGAATAACAAAAGCAAATTTAAACATAGAAACAACAATAACCGACCAACATTATAATAGTTTATGGCCATTTTTGAAGTTACAGGAGGAAAACAATTAAAGGGAGATATTATCCCTCAAGGAGCAAAAAACGAAGCGCTGCAAATTTTATGCGCCGTATTGTTAACTCCCGAAAAAATTACAATTAGTAACATTCCTAACATTGTTGATATTAATAAATTAATTGATTTATTAAGTGATTTAGGTGTTAAGGTTGAAAAAACAGGTCACGAAGAATATACCTTTCAATCGGATGACATTAATGTTGATTATTTAGTTTCACCTGAATTTAAAAAGAAGGGAGGAGGATTACGTGGTTCAACTATGATTATTGGGCCAATGTTAGCCCGCTTTGGAGTAGCCTACATGCCAAAGCCAGGAGGAGATAAAATTGGTCGCCGAAGAATGGATACTCATTTTATTGGTTTTGAAAACTTAGGTGCAAAATTTGAATATGATGCGGAAAACGAAAATTTTAAAGTAACTGCAGATAAATTAAAAGGCGCATACATGTTATTGGATGAAGCATCTGTAACTGGTACTGCTAATATTGTGATGGCTGCAGTTTTAGCCGAAGGAATTACAACAATTTATAATGCCGCTTGCGAACCCTATTTACAGCAATTATGTAAAATGCTGAATAGAATGGGAGCTAAAATTAGTGGCGTAGGCTCAAATTTATTAACTATTGAAGGTGTAACTTCTTTAAAAGGAACCACTCATCGTATTTTACCTGATATGATTGAAATTGGCTCTTTTATTGGGTTAGCTGCCATGACTCAATCTGAGATTACAATTAAAGATGTTTCTTATGATAATTTAGGGTGTATTCCAAAAGTGTTTTCACGTTTAGGTATTCAAATGGAACGTCGTGGTGATGATATTTATATTCCTTCTCAGGAACATTATGAAATAGATTCATTTATTGACGGTTCTATGTTAACTGTTGCTGATGCAATTTGGCCAGGATTTACGCCCGATTTATTAAGCATTATGTTAGTAACAGCAACACAGGCACGCGGTAATATATTAATTCACCAAAAAATGTTTGAAAGCCGTTTGTTTTTTGTAGATAAATTAATTGATATGGGTGCGCAAATTATTTTATGCGATCCACACCGTGCAACGGTTATGGGTTTAGATAGAAAAGTACAATTGCGCGCTATACAAATGGCTTCTCCTGATATTAGAGCCGGTGTAGCTTTATTAATTGCTGCTATGAGTGCTAAAGGAAAAAGTACTATTTTTAATATTAACCAAATAGATAGAGGGTATCAAAATATTGATGGAAGATTAAATGCCATTGGTGCTGAAATTATCAGAAAAAATAATTAAACTAAAATGTCTTCAATTAAAATTTATTATATAATAATTTGTTTTTTGAGTTGTTTTTTGTTTTTACATTGTAAAACAAAAAAAGATACTGCATCAGCTTTAAAATCTAAGGAAACCGCTCCTACTGTAAAAGTAGATATTGTTGAAGGATTAAATTTAGGAAATAAAGCGCCTGAAATTATGATGGCATCACCCACAGGAAATGTGATTACCTTATCTTCTTTAAAAGGAAAATTAGTATTAATTGATTTTTGGGCAAGTTGGTGTGGACCTTGCAGATTAGAAAATCCTGCTGTTGTTTCGGCTTATCATAAATTTCATACAAGCAACTTTAAAAATGGGAAAGGTTTTGAAGTGTTAAGTGTGTCGCTTGATCAAAATGCAGCTGCTTGGGCAAAAGCTATCGAAAAGGATCAATTAGTTTGGCCTTTTCATGTGAGTGATTTACAAGGTTGGAATAATGCCGCTGCAGTAAGATATGGTGTAAATAGTATTCCAACTAATGTTTTAGTTGATGCTAATGGAATAATTATTGCAAAAAACCTTAGAGGCGAATTGTTAGAAAAAACTATTGAGTTGCAACTAAAATAATTTATGGCAAACTTTTAAAATTGAGAAAAAAACTTTTTTCTAGGCTAATTTTCACTCATTATTTTTATCAAGCAAAAGAATTCTTAAATAATGTAAATTATAAATAATAATTGTTTTCGCATAATTGATTGATAGTAGGATTTAATAAAGTAATTCATTAAAATTTAATTGAAATATCTATAACTCAAACTGATTTAAATTCTAATTAGAAGTCTCATATTGTAAATCGGTTACATATATTACATAAATTGAAATTGTACTTTTTAAGAAGATTGTTTTTTGAATTAAATTAGATACTATTAAGCCTCTTCTTTTTTATAAAACAAAGGTTCTAAAAACATAATTTCGTCTTCAGAAAATAGTCTTGATCTAATTAAAAAACGTTTGCCTGTTGGTATTTCTAAAGAAAAACTAGCGCCACGACCATTAACCACATCAATTGTTAATTCGGTATGTTGCCAATATTCAAACTGATCTTTACTCATCCAAAATCCAAAACCTTCAACGTAACCTAAACCAACATCGCTTTCTCCAATTTTAAATTCATCTTTTTGAAAACACATTGGTGCAGAGCCATCACAACATCCGCCGCTTTGATGAAAAACTAAATCTCCAAATCCTCTTTTTAACAAAGTAATTAATTCTATTGCGGCTTCTGTTGCTAAAACTCTTTTTATATTTTGCATAATTTCATTTTATACCAATCCTTAATAATAAACGAAGTTGAATTGTAATAACATATCAATATAAGTTAAAACTGTTCAACTTCGTTTTATAAAATTATTAATTAAAAGAAACCAAGTTTTTGTTTGCTATAAGAGATTAACATATTTTTTGTTTGACGATAGTGTTCTAACATCATTTTATGCGTTTCTCTACCAAATCCTGATTTTTTATATCCTCCAAACGGGGCATGGGCAGGGTATGCATGATAATTATTTACCCAAACTCGTCCAGCTTGAATAGCTCGAGGTACTTGATAAATTTCATGAGCATCTCTTGTCCAAACACCTGCTCCTAAGCCATACAAAGTGTCATTTGCAATTTCAACGGCTTCTTCAGTAGTTTTAAATGTTGTTACACAAACTACTGGACCAAAAATTTCTTCTTGGAAAATTCTCATTTTGTTATGTCCTTTAAAAATGGTTGGTTGGATATAGTAGCCACCATCTAATTCACCTGGTAACTTATTTGCTTCGCCGCCACATAATACCTCTGCACCTTCTTCTTTTCCAATTGTTAAGTATGCTTTAATTTTTTCAAATTGGTCATTAGATGCTTGAGCACCCATCATCACAGTTCCGTCTAACGGATGACCAACTTTAATAGCTTTCGTTCTTTCAACAACACGTTTCATGAACTTTTCATAAATTTTTTCGTGAACTAAAATACGAGAAGGGCAGGTACAAACTTCGCCTTGATTTAAGGCAAATAATACAGCACCTTCAATTGCTTTATCGAAGAAATCATCATCAGCATCTCCAACAGATTCAAAGAAAATATTTGGTGATTTACCTCCTAATTCCATAGTTGCAGGAATAATATTTTCAGAAGCATATTGTAAAATTAATCTTCCGGTGGTTGTTTCTCCAGTAAACGAAACCTTTGCAATTCGCGGCGAAGTTGCTAAAGGTTTTCCTGCTTCTAATCCAAATCCAGTAACAATATTTAAAACACCAGCAGGTAATATATCACCAATTAATTCCATTAAACACATAATAGAAGTTGGAGTTTGTTCAGCAGGTTTTACAACAACGCAACAACCAGCTGCTAATGCTGGAGCTATTTTCCAAGTAGCCATTAATAAAGGGAAATTCCAAGGTATAATTTGTCCTACAACACCCAGTGGCTCATGTAATACAATGCTTACTGTATTCTCGTCATGTTCTGAAATTGATCCTTCTTCAGCACGAATTACTCCAGCAAAATAACGGAAATGATCAATCACTAATGGTAAATCAGCAGCACGTGTTTCGCGGATAGCTTTACCATTATCAATGGTTTCAATAGTTGCTAAATATTCTAGGTTATCCTCAATAACTTGAGCTATTTTTAATAAGATATTGCTTCTATAAGTTACGGCAGATTTACTCCATGATGGAAATGCTTGGTGTGCAGCATCTAAAGCTAATTCTATATCTTCTTTAGTTGAACGTGCTGCTTTTGTAAATACCTTTCCATCAATTGGAGATGTATTATCAAAATATTCTCCTTTAACAGGTGCTACAAATTTACCGCCAATATAATTGTCGTATTTGTTTTTAAACGTTGGTTTTTTTGCTAAATTTTCCATGTGTTTATAAAATTATTAAGTTAGTTATGGCAATTTCGAAATAATAATCCTGATTTTGTTAGCATAAAACATTCAATATATAGCATCTAAAATTCAAATTATTGATTACAGGATAATACATTCAAAATAGTAGCACAAATCGTTCAAAATAATTTATTTATTTACACTTCCTTCAATAATAATTGTATATATAATTTTGTTTTGATAAATTTGATATAAGACTTAATGTAAATAAATACAACCTACAAAACAGTTTATCATGTCCGCGATTCATTCATTAAACTCAATTGCACTTTCCGATAAGCGAAATTTAAAAACACTTGTTGAAAACAGAACAGCCTACACACTCGAAAAATGTGAATTAAATGTATTTGAAACTCATGCCCCTTCATTTTTAGTTCCGCTAACCTTTAATGACTTTGTTATAACTAGCATGTTACGTGGTAAAAAGGTAATGCATTTGTTTGATAAAAATGGGTTTGACTATTTACCTGGAGAAACCGTAATTGTGCCTGCAAACACCACTATGAAAATTGATTTTCCAGAAGCAAACAATTCAAATCCCACACAATGCTCAGCTCTTGCAATTGATAATGAACATATAAAAAAAACAATTCAGTATTTAAATGAAAGTTTCCCAAAAGTGGAAGACAAAGATGGATGGAAATTAGATTACAATCAATATCATTTTTATAATAACGAAGATATTGCATTATTAATAAATAAATTAATTTCTATTTGTACGAGTAATTCATCTGGTAAAGATGTATTTGCAGATTTAACCCTAAAGGAATTATTGTTTCGTATTATGCAAGTTCAGAATTTAAATCACACAAATGATTATTATATAAGTGCTGGCAATACTAATTCATTAGCATTTATTGTTGGTTATATTAAAGAAAACATTTCCTCTTCCATAAATATTGAATATCTGAGTAATAAAGCCTATATGAGTAAATCTACATTCTATAGAACATTTAAAAGAGAATTAGGATTAAGTCCACAAGAATACATTTTAAATGAAAAAATAAAAAGAGCAAAAAAATTACTTCTAAATCCAAAAAACAAAATTGCTTCAATTTGTTCAGAAACAGGATTTCAGGATGTTAATTATTTTACTCGATTATTTAAAAAGTTTGAAGGTGTTACACCACATCAATATAGATTACAAATTGTAAAGCCAAATTAAAAATTAGTAAGCATTTAGGATTAAAATTTATGATTAACTCGTAGCTAAAACATCTCATTGAATTTAATATAACTTGCCAATTCTAAAAAACTATAATCTATTACCTTGACTTAAATAGAAGTGGAAATTATTAATTATTAGATTAATATGCTCAACTGTAATTATAATCTCTTTGGGTTTAATTTCCAGAAACTCTATTTAGACTATATTTTTATTAATATTTTATGTGGGCAAAATTTCTATAAGAGTCATAATGTTTCGGTTTTAGTTTTTAATATCATATGCCCCTTAAAATATAGACGAGTTGCGGTTAGTGATAAGTTAGTAGTAAGTGGCGGAAAAATTTCCATAAGACGAAAAACGCTTTGTTATGCAAAAAAAAGTTAATGACCATTTTAATCGACGTCTTCCGATTCCTTGTTTCTTGAGGCTTTAAACCTTATTTGACGGCTAACTGCAAGTACTATACTTCTATTGTAAACTTGATGAGAAGTTCCCGGTAATTGTTTTCGAATAGGAAGAAGTGAGTGGATCAATCGCACTCCTAGAAGCCACTTTTTATTAAATACGCAACCAGTACCTAGATTAAAGGTAAAGTCTTTATTACTAAAGGGATAAAGGTTTGTTTGGAAAGGAAACGCTCCCCTTTCCGTATATTCTCCAGTATTGATTAATGCTGCTAATGCCGGACCAAATTCAAAGTAAACATTTTGCTTGTTATATTGAAAGAGGATTGGTACTTCAAAGTAAGATAGACGTAAAAAATAATCGCCATAACCTTGTCGGACTCCGCCTGTTCCTTTGCCAATTTCATATAGTTCAGCCTGCATAACCCAACTTTTACTTATTTTTATCTGAACCCACATTCCACCCATCAAGGCAGGTTTTGGATTTGTTTTTAC
>CANHPI010000016.1 GCA_947462425.1 Bacteroidota bacterium | reverse complement strand
GGTAACGCCACCAATAACCAAATCTCTTCCTTCTACTAGTTGGTGAAAATCAATGCCGTAGCCAATGCGTAGTTTCATGTATTTCAAATTGTGTTTCAAAGTTACGTTTTTATATCTTTACCGGGTATGAAGCAGCAGCCAGTTATTGCCGTTATTGGACTTGGATATGTGGGACTCCCGCTGGCCACTGCGTTAAGTGCAAAGTACCAGGTTATAGGATATGATATTAATGAGGATAGGGTAGAACAGTTGCAAAAAGGTATCGACGCTACGCATGAAGTGGTGTCAGAAGTTTTAAAGGCCGCAATGAACGCCATTAATAGCAATGTAGGTTTAACCCTCACGCACCACCCAAATGATTTAATCGAAGCCAATATTTTTATTGTAACAGTACCCACACCGCTTACGCCAAACAACTTACCTGATTTGCGTTTTTTAATAGCCGCTAGCGAACTAGTTGCAAAGTATATTAAGCCAGGAGGTATTGTGGTATATGAATCTACGGTGTATCCAGGTTGTACTGAAGAAGTTTGTGTGCCGGTGGTGGAGGCGCATAGTGGGCTTGTATATAACAAAGATTTTTTTGTGGGCTATTCGCCAGAACGCATTAATCCTGGCGATACACAACGTCCATTACAGTCTATTATTAAAGTAGTTTCTGGAAGTA
The DNA here is from genome assembly GCA_947462425.1 of Bacteroidota bacterium. The sequence goes on along the minus strand of CANHPI010000016.1, from coordinate 16,454 downwards.
CGCCAGCTATTACCGAGGAGCTTGCAAGTTTATATGGGTCCATTATTACGGCGGGTGTTTTTGCTGCTTCTAGTATTAAAGTAGCAGAAGCAGCAAAAGCCATAGAAAATGCACAGCGCGACGTAAATATTTCTTTTATGAATGAGCTGACATTACTTTTTGATGCTTTGCAAATTGATACGCAAGAAGTACTTGCTGCGGCGCGTACCAAATGGAATTTTTTACCCTACAGCCCTGGGCTAGTAGGTGGACATTGTATAAGCGTAGATCCGCATTATTTAGCGTTTAAGGCAAAAGCAGTTAGCTATGAGCCGCATGTTATTTTATCTGGAAGGGCTGTTAATGAAAAAATGGGTGTGTTTGTTGCGCAAAAAATTATTACAGCACTAGCTAAAAAGCACCAAGGAAACATTGCAAATAAAACAGTGTTAATTGCTGGATTTGCCTTTAAAGAAAATTGCCCCGATACCCGCAACACCAAAGTGATTGATATTTATACAACCCTTTCTGATGCTGGGTTACAAGTGAGTGTGTATGACCCAGTGGTGGATGCTACCCTGGTGCAAAAAACGTATGATTTTTCGTTAACGACACATGATCAATTGTCAAATAATTTCGACGCAATTATTTTAGCGGTCCCTCACAATCAAATACTTACTGCCATCAATTTTGAATCCTATAAAAATACTGGTTCCTTTATTTACGATGTAAAAGGCGTGCTACCTAAATCCATTATAGACGGAAGGCTTTAGTTTATCAACCAAAATCTCCGCTTGTTAAAGGTTTTGAGCAAAATTTTTAAACAACAAATAAGATAAAAATATAATTCATTTTTTCACCGGTTTCTGATTGATTTTCACGGATTTAGGCCTATATTTGTAACAGTCAGTTAAATAGTGCATATTCACCCCCCCCATGCCTATTTACTTATTGTAAATCAATTAGTTACGAGTGTAAAAATAAACCTATCCACCTAGTAAATTTTGCTATAAAGGATGGGTATTTTATTTTAAGGCAGCGGACGGCCAAAAATTGGTATCTGCTATCTGTGACTGAGGATGGCGGAGCCCTGCCCTTTTAAAAAATTAACAACCAACTAAATTATTAAAATACCCCTCTACATTTTTAAATTCCAGTACTACATGCAACAACAACAGTTTAAAAAAATTGTTTTTATCGCGCTAACAATTTTATTGATAGCTACAAACGCTATAGCGCAAGATTTATTAAAAGGTAATAACCTCGCCAATATTAGGGTAGATCAAGTTTCTGATGCAGAAATTGCAAAATTAAAATCGCAATTAAGTGCTCAAGGTATGACTATAGACCAGACCGAGACCATGGCTCTTGCAAAGGGTATGCGTGCTGCTGAATTTGCTAAACTTAAAGACAGGGTAAAAAATGGCGGCATCAACAATGCGGCTGGTACTAATAAAACCAGTGCAGTAAGCGCACGGGAACCTAACGCCAACGATAAAGCAGATGCAGAAACATACAATAATCCTACAGCCAGTAATGGTACCCTAATTAACCCACTTATTTTTGGTTCTGAATTGTATACGAGTGTAGCGCCAAGTTTTGAACCCAACATGTCACTAGCCACACCGCTAAATTATGTTCTAGGCCCTAACGACCAAATTGCAGTGAGTGTTTACGGGGTGCAGGAATACAATGGGGAGCTACCCGTTAGTCCAGAAGGTAATATTAGCATACCCAATGTTGGGCTTATTAGAGTTGCTGGATTAACCATAGAAGCAGCTACACAAAAAATTAAAAGCACCATGGGTGCAAAGGTGTTTACCTACTTAAAAAGTGGAGGTAGTAAAATTAATGTTACCCTTAGCAAAATACGCACTATTAAAGTTACCATTATTGGTGCAAGCCGCCCAGCTACTTACAGGTTGTCTAGTTTATCAACAGTATTTAACGCACTTTATGTGAGTGGAGGCCCTAGTGCATTTGGAAGTTTTAGAGAAATCGAATTACTACGGGATAACAAACTGTATAAAAAAATAGATTTGTATCGTTTGCTTTTAAGCGGTGATCAATCTGATAATATAGGCTTACAAGACAACGATGTTATCAGAATTCCAACTTATAAAACAAGGGTATCCATAGAAGGACAGGTAAAACGCCCTGGTATTTTTGAAGTGCTACCCAACGAAAACTTTGCTACTATTTTAGCTTTTGCATCAGGCTTTACAGACAATGCATACAAGGCTAGTGTTAAAGTATATGCGCAAACAAATAAAGAAAGACAATTAAAAGACTTGCCTCAATTACAGTACAATAGTTACCTGCCTCAAGTGGGTGACGTTTTTGTTATAAGCGAAATTTTAAACCGGTTTACTAACCGAATAAAAATAGCAGGTGCCGTTTATAGACCCGATATTTTTGAACTTACGCCTAATTTAAAAGTTGCCGACCTTATACGTAAGGCAGATGGATTAAAAGAAGATGCTTATACTGGACGTGCACAAATTATTCGTTTAGAAGAAGATCTTACCCGCACTGTTTTAAGTTTTGATGTTGTTAAAGCACTTAACAATGACGCTGCAAGCAACTTTGTTTTACAAAGAGAGGATGAAGTAATAATTACCTCAAAGCAAGACCTAAGAGAAAATTTTACCATTTATATACAAGGTGAAATTAGAAAGCCTGGAAATTTTAATTATGTAGAAGGTCTTACACTTAAAGATCTGATTTTGCAAGCAGGTGGTTTTAAAGATGCTGCTTTTAAAAGCATAGAAATTGCGCGTTTAATTAAGCGTGATAGTATTGAGCAAAAAGATTTTAGAGCATCAGAAATTATTAGAACCGAGGTTGATGGCGATATTAGCAAAGCATCTGCTAGCATTAAGCTACTGCCTTTTGATGTGGTTACTATTAAGCGAAAAGCAGGATATACCCTGCCAGAGTCTGTAAGGATTTCTGGTCAGGTGCAGTACCCGGGCCCTTATGTACTTAGTGCCAGAAATGAAAGGGTAAGCTCTCTATTAAAACGTGCGGGTGGTTATTTGCCAGATGCATTTATTGAGGGTGCTTATTTGTTGCACATTAAATCCGCCGAAGAAAAGAGTAGGGATTTGGAAACGCTAGAAAGTTCTCAAAAAGTACTCAATGACCCTAAGGGCTTGCAAGAATTAGCAGTACAAAAAGTTGAATCGTCTATTAAGGTTCCTTTAAATTTGGAAGAAATTATGAGTAACCCCGGCTCTACCGAGGATTTAGTATTAAAAGTGGGGGATGAAATTTATATACCAAAACAAGATGGACAAATTAAGGTATCTGGCGCTGTTTTACTTACTACTCAAATCCCTTACAACACAAATAACTCGTTTAACAATTATATTACCGCTGCTGGTGGTTACGGTATCGATGCAGTAAAACGCAAGGCCTATGTTGTGTATGCTAATGGGAAAGCAAGTAAAACACACCGGTTCTTATTTTTTAACATTAGACCAAGGGTAATGCCTGGATCAGAAATTGTGGTGCCAATAAAATTGGAGCGAAAGAAATCAAACGCTTCTACTACTGATATAATTGGAATAAGTAGCATTATTGCTAGTATGGTTGGATTAGTTATTTCCATTTTAAAATTATAAACAAAAAAATATTATGCCTGAAGATGAAATTTCTTTAAAAGAACTCTTTATTAAAATAAGAGCGTGGTACCGTTTTTTATTGTCTAAATGGATTGTTTTATTGGCTGCCGGTATTATTGGTGGTGCCATTGGCATTGGGTATGCATTTTTACAAAAACCAAGCTACACCGCTAGTTTAACTTTTGCCTTGGATGAAGAAAAAATGGCCGGGGGTGGATTATCCGGCGCTTTAGGTTTAGCAAGTAATTTGGGGGTGGACTTAGGTACCAGCGGTGGTACTGCTTTTAGTGGGGCTAATTTAATGGAATTAATGAAAAGCCGTAAAATAGTAGAAAGGGCTTTGCTTAACCCTATAACTATTAATAAAAAAATCCAAAGTTTAGCCCAATACTTTATTGAATTTAATAAACTCAATAAAAACTGGCATAAAAATCCATTATTTAAAAATATTGTATTTGCCCCAGATGCGGATAGGTCTAAGTTTACATTACAGCAAGATAGTATTTTGGGTAATTTATATGAGCGTATTGCAGGTCCTGATGGATTACTTGGTGTTACACAAAAAGATAAAAAAATATCAATTATTAATATTGAAGTTAAAACTACTAATGAACTTTTTAGTAAAGTATTTACTGAAAGCATTGCAAAAGAGGTTTCTGAATACTACGTAGAAATTAAAAGCAAAAAGGCCAGGCAAAATTTAGAAATTTTGCAACACCAAACAGACAGTGTTAGAGCCGAGCTAAATGGTGCTATTACAGGTGTGGCTTCTGCTACAGATAATACCTTTAATTTAAACCCTGCCATGATGGTGCGTAAAACACCAGGTACACGCAGACAAGTAGATGTGCAAGCCAATAGTGCCATATTAACACAGCTGGTAACTAATTTAGAAATGGCAAAGGTTACCCTACGTAAAGAAACACCTCTTATTCAGATAATTGATAAACCCATTTTGCCACTAAAAAAAGAAAGAATTGGTAAATTAACAGCACTTATAGTAGGCGGATTTTTAGCTGACTTTTTAACTACACTAGTACTTATATTTAAAAAATTATTTGCAGACATTTTAGCTGAGTAATCCCTTTTTAATTTAATAGCTCAAGTATTATGAAAACGCTTAACAACATCAATAAATTTAGCCACATAAATATTGTTTCTCGATGGATTATATTTGTTTTAGACCTTGGGGTTACAACTGCCGCACTGCTTCTTGCTTTTGTGGTTAAACAAAACCTAACTTTTGTAGGGGTTAATTGGGGAAATTTAATTATTACATTAGTGGTTATGCTTATTGTAAATGCGTTTGTATTTACAACCATTAAAACGTATGCTGGCATTGTACGTTATACTGGGATGCAAGACGCCATAAGAATTGCAGTATCTGTATTAGTTTCAAGTGTAGTTCTTTATTTAATTTCAATAATTAGTAGTCCTTTACAAGATAATTTAGTACTTAACAATGTGGTAATTATTGTTTATGCTACTTTTAGTTTTCTGGCATTATTAGTATACCGGGTTTGTATTAAAGTGGGCATTTCTTATTTGCGCTCTTATAAAATGAAACGTAAAACAGTGGTTATTTTTGGTGCAGGGGAAGCTGGTGTTGCCACAAAAAGAGTTTTAGAAAATGATGCGCAAAATCATATTCGCATATTAGCATTTGTAGATGATGATCGTAAAAAAACTAACAAAGCTTTAGATGGGGTTCGTATTATTGGCTTTAATGAATTACTTGCTTTAACTACTGAGCAGCCTATTGATGAACTTATCATTGCTTCTTTTACCATTATAACAAAGCGAAAAAATGAATTGGTAGACTTTTGTTTAAATCATGATATTAAAGTACTAGTTGTACCGTCTTACAACAATTGGACAGAGGGTAGCTTTTCTAGCAGACAACTACGTACAATTAATATTGAAGAGTTATTAGAGCGCGACCCTATCCATATCAACAACAATCAGATACGCGCTCAAATTAAGGGCAAGCGTATACTTGTAACGGGGGCTGCAGGATCTATTGGTTCCGAAATTGTTAGGCAACTTTTGCACTATAGCCCCGAGCTCATTGTGCTTTGTGATCAGGCCGAAACGCCGTTGCATAGTTTAGAATTAGAGCTGCAAGAAATAAACAAGCATGTAAATTGTGTTTCTTATCTGGCAAGCATTAACAATGAAACACGCATGCGCCAGCTCTTTACTGGGTTTAAGCCGCATTATGTTTACCATGCTGCAGCATACAAGCATGTACCTATGATGGAACTTTGCCCAACAGAGGCAGTTCTTAACAATGCAATAGGCACCAAACTTATTGCAGATTTATCTGTGGAGCATAGGGTAGAGCGTTTTGTTATGGTAAGTACCGATAAGGCGGTTAATCCAACCAATGTAATGGGTGCTAGTAAGCGCCTTGCAGAAATTTATGTACAAGGTTTAAGTAAGGATAAAAACCAAACTAAATTTATTACTACTCGCTTTGGTAATGTATTAGGTTCTAATGGATCTGTTATCAACACATTTAAACATCAAATAGAAAAGGGTGGCCCTATAACAGTTACGCATCCAAATATTACACGGTATTTTATGACTATACCAGAGGCTTCCCAGCTTGTATTAGAGGCAGGCAGTATGGGTAATGGGGGTGAAATATTTGTATTTGATATGGGGCAGCCAGTTGCTATTGCCGACCTCGCTAAAAAAATGATTCGTTTGTATGGTCTAATACCCAATATTGATATAGACATTGTGTATAGTGGCCTACGCCCTGGCGAAAAATTATATGAAGAGCTATTAAACGATTCCGAAAATACCGGTAATACGTACCACGATAAAATAATGGTTGCTAAAGTGCGTGATGTTGAGTTTTTAGAAGTGACCAATCATTTTAATGATTTGCTTTCTATTGTAAGTTCTGAAGAGAGTGACATGTACTTAGTTGCTAAAATGAAAGAAATAGTACCTGAATTTTTGAGCAATAATAGTGTTTTTGAAAAGCTTGATAAGGCGGGGAAAGTAATAGGAATGGGTTAGTTTAATGCAACAAAATAAAGTTATTTAATAATCAACGTTTACCGTTAATCGAGTTTTAATTATGTTAAATTTTACGTCTACTTTTTTTAAAAAAGGCATCAGATTGAATATCTTAAAAATGGTTTCAGCGACACTTATTTTTTTGTTTATCCTATTTTTTTCAATTATCGAATGGAATAGGAAAGAAGTGGAGCCCAATAAAAAAGAAATCGAGCTATTAATAAAAAACTTTAGCGACATCAGTATAAGAAATGAAAACGATTTTTTTAGGATTTCTAAATTAGTTTTTAATTCTATAAAGCATAAACAAAATACTGTAACACCGTTAAATTTAGGGCATATCCTTAGATGCAAATATGGTCTATGTTATGATAGGTCTTTGGTGTTACAAAAAATATTTGTTTTTAATAAAATACCTATTAGGCCTGTTTTTATTTATTTCTCAAACAACTCGCCTAATACTTGTTTCTTTGATTTATTTAGTAAAGATTTGCAATCGCACAACGTATTTGAATTTAATTACAAAGGGAATTGGTATATGATGAGAACAAACTCAACCTATAATAAGCTTATTACTTTACAAGAATTTATATCATATGGAAATCCTGTACCTGTAAAATCAAAGTTTATTAGGTATCTTAATAATAGAAATGGTAAATTTATTTATCCTAGCTGGATTCCTGATATTTATTATTTCAATTAACTATGAAATGAGTAAAATTTTAATAACTGGAGGAGCTGGATTTATCGGTTCTAATCTTTGTGAGCATTTTATTAGTAAAGAGCATCAAGTGGTTTGTTTGGATAATTTTGCCACAGGTCATTTGCAAAATTTAAAAACCATAGCTAATAATTCTAATTTCACATTAATTGAAGGCGATATTAGAAATCTTGAAACTTGTGAACATGCGGTAACAGGAGTAGATTATGTATTGCATCAAGCAGCTTTAGGTTCTGTTCCTCGTTCACTCAAAGACCCAATTTCAACTAACGATGTAAACGTTTCTGGTTTTTTAAATATGTTAGTTGCTTCAAGAAACGCAAATGTAAAACGATTTATATATGCCGCAAGTTCCTCTACTTATGGTGATTCAAATAATTTGCCAAAAGTTGAGGAGGTAATTGGCAAACCACTTTCACCGTATGCCATTACTAAATACGTCAATGAATTATATGCTGAAATTTTTAGTAAATCTTATGGCATAGCAACCGTAGGTTTAAGATATTTTAATGTTTTTGGTAGAAAGCAAGATCCAAATGGTGCTTATGCAGCAGTAATTCCATTATTTGTAAAGCAATTCATGAACCATGTTAGCCCTGTAATTAATGGCGATGGAAATAATTCTCGAGACTTTACTTACATAGACAATGTCATTCAAATGAATGAATTGGCAATATTCACCAAAAATCCACAAGCTCTAAACACGGTTTATAACACCGCATATGGTGATCGAACCACACTTACACATTTAGCCCAATTGATAAAAAATAACTTAGTGTTGTTTGACCCTAAAGTAGCATCGGTAGAAGTTGTTTATGGCCCAAATAGAGATGGAGACATACCTCATTCCCAAGCGAGTATTCTTAAAGCCCAAAATTTATTAGGATACAATCCTAGATTTTCTATAGAAGAAGGAATAAAAGAAGCGGTTTCTTGGTATTTCCATAATTTAAAATAAACAAAAAGCATCATGATTAAAATAGCGGTTATAGGCTTAGGGTATGTGGGTTTACCACTTTCTCGTTTATTTGCTACAAAGTATAATGTAGTTGGATATGATATAAATAAATCTAGAATTGAGGAACTTAGAAATGGGCATGATATAACTTTAGAAGTTGAAGATGCTGTTTTACAAGCTGTATTAAAATCAGATAATCAAAAAGATGTTAAAGGCTTATTTTGTTCAAATGATTTGTCTGAAATACAAGGGTGCAATTATTACATTATTACAGTGCCTACTCCTGTTGATAAAAATAAGCGACCTGATTTAACTCCTTTGTATCGGGCAAGTGAGTCAGTTGGAAAAGTTCTGAAAAAAGGAGATATAGTAATTTATGAGTCCACTGTTTATCCTGGCGCTACGGAGGACGAGTGTATTCCTGTCTTAGAAAGGGTGAGTGGGCTGCAGTTTAATGTAGATTTTTTTGCAGGTTACTCCCCAGAGAGAATAAACCCTGGAGACAAAGAGCATACTGTACAAAAAATTTTAAAAATAACTTCTGGCTCTACACCTGAAATAGGTAAAAGGGTTGACGAGTTATATCAATCAGTGATAACTGCAGGGACGCATTTGGCGCCTAGCATTAAAGTAGCTGAAGCCGCAAAGGTTATTGAAAATAGCCAACGCGATATTAATATTGCATTTGTAAATGAGCTATCTAAGATTTTCAATTTAATGAATATTGATACCCAAGCCGTTTTAAAAGCCGCTGGCACCAAATGGAATTTTCTCCCTTTTAAACCAGGTTTAGTTGGAGGGCATTGTATAGGTGTCGATCCTTATTATTTGGCACAAAAAGCACAAGAATTAGGGTATCATCCCGAAATTATTTTAGCTGGGCGTCGCTTAAACGATAGTATGGGCGAGTATGTGGCTTCTCAAGTGGTAAAGTTGATGATTAAAAAAGGTATAACCGTTAATGGCGCTTCTTTGTTAATGTTAGGTATTACTTTCAAAGAAAATTGTCCAGATGTTCGCAATACAAAAATAGTTGACGTAATAAGCGTATTAGAGGACTACGGTATCCATGTTACTATTTATGATCCTTTAGCAAATCCTGTAGAGGTAAAACGTGAATATAATTTAATTTCTAACGATACGCTAATACAAGCTAAATATGACTCGATAGTATTAGGCGTTGCACACTCTATTTTTTCAGAATTTAATTTCAATCAATTTCAGAAAGATACTTCTATTTTGTATGATGTAAAAGGGACTTTACTGGAAGGTGTAGATGGCAAGTTATAATTTAATACTGTTTTATAGTAATTTATAAAACAAATATCCGATAGGAAATTTCAATAAATGTCTTCAATAAAAAAGAATTTTTTTTATAATACTGTATTATCTGTAAGTCAGGTTTTATTTCCTTTAATTATATTTTCTTATGTTGCCAGAATCATTGAACCTGTAGGAATTGGTAAAGTTTCTTTTGTTGAAAGTATTTGTCGATATGCAATTTTGATTGCGGCACTAGGAATACCTATTTATGGTGTAAGAGAGGTTGCAAAATTTAAAGATGACAAAGCTAAACTAAGTGAGTTATTTAGTGAACTCATTACCATACATTTTTTGTCATCAATTTTAATTTCTTTAGTTTATTTAACACTTGTTATTTCAACATCAAAATTAAATACTCAACTGCCTTACTATTTAATTGGGTTGATATTAATCCTTTCTAATGTTTTTAGTATTGAATGGTATTTTCAAGGAGTAGGTGATTTTAAGTTTATTACAATAAGAACTTTAATAGTAAGAATTATGACTACTATTTTGATTTTCTTTATTGTTACTAAACCCGAACATAGTTTCAATTTCTTTTTACTAACTGTATTTACAAATCTTACTATTAGCGCAATTAATTTCTTGCACATAAATAAACAGATAAAAATAAAATTTACTTTTCAATATAAAAACCTCAAAAGACATTTTATACCTTTATTTTTGATATTTAGTACTACAATATCAATAAGTATTTATGTATTATTAGATACAATAATGTTAGGTTTTTTATCTAACGATACTGCAGTTGGTTTTTATTCTATGGCTGTAAAAATAAGTAAAGTACCATTATTATTTGTTAGTGCTTTAGGGGTAGTATTAATACCGCAACTATCTTCTAGTTTTAATAACAACGATATTGATAGGTTTAAATTATTGATTACTAAGTCTATAAATTTTGTTATCACATTTTCATTTCCTTTATTTTTTTTCATTATAGGTGTTTCAAACGAATTAATTCTTGTTTTTGCTGGTGAACGATTTTTAGGTGCCTCTTTATCCTTAAAATTTTTAAGTATTTTAGTTTTGCTTGTTGGACTATCAAATATTTTTGGAATGCAAGTTTTAACTACTATGGGTAAGGATAAATATTTAACTTATTCAGTTTTATTTGGTACAGTTTTTAGTTTTTTATTAAATTTATTTTTAATACCACTTTATCAAGAACTTGGAGCTGTAATAACCAATGTAATTACAGAAATTATTGTTACATTAACAACTTTTTACTTTGCGAGTAAATTTTTCAAATTTGATTTCAATTATACTTTTGCTTTTAAGTCATTTTTACTCTCCATCCCTTTTTATTTTATTTCTACTTTGATTACTAAGTTTACACTCAACAACATAATAATATTAATAGTTTCTTCTGTTTGTGCTGTATTTTATTTCTTAATAATGCAGTTCTATCTATTAAAAAATGAAATAATTATTGATATCAAAAATAATTTAATGAAAAAATTATGGCCGAATACGATTATTTAATTGTAGGTTCTGGTTTATTCGGTGCTGTTTTTGCACACGAAGCAAAAAAGAAAGGGAAGAAATGTCTCGTAATCGACAAAAGAATTCACGCTGGAGGAAATGTCTTTTGTGATAAAATAGAAGATATAAACGTACATAAATACGGTGCTCATATTTTTCATACAAATGATAAGTTTATTTGGGATTATGTAAATCAATTTGTAGAATTTAACCGCTATACAAATTCACCATTAGCAATTTATAAAGGTGAGGTATACAATTTACCTTTCAATATGAATACTTTCTACAAGTTATGGGGAGTTAAAACTCCTGATGAAGCAAAATCAATGATTGAGCTGCAAGTAAAAGCATCTGGGATTTCAGATCCTAAAAATTTAGAAGAACAAGCTATTTCTTTAGTTGGAACCGATATTTATGAAAAATTAATTAAAGGATATACAGAGAAACAATGGGGTAGAAAAGCTACCGAATTACCCGCATTTATTATAAAGCGATTACCAGTGCGATTTACCTATGACAATAATTATTTCAATGACAAATATCAGGGAATTCCTATAGGAGGATACAATAAGTTAATTGATGGTTTATTAGAAGGAATTGAGGTAAGATTAAATCTTAATTTTTTTGAAAATAGGGATTATTATACTCGTTTGGCAGATAAAATTGTGTTCACTGGCAAAATTGATGAATACTATAATAATCAATTTGGAACTTTAGAGTACAGAAGTTTAAGGTTCGACACTCAAATTAAAGCAGTAGAAAATTTTCAAGGTAATGCAGTAGTCAATTACACTGAAAGAGAGATCCCATACACACGAATAATCGAACACAAGCATTTTGAGTTTGGTACTCAAAAAAAAACTGTTATCACATATGAATACCCAGCTGAATGGTCTGTTGGTAAAGAATCATATTATCCAGTAAATGATGAAAAGAATAACAATATTTATAAAAAATATAATCAGCTTTCAGAGCTGGATAAAAATGTAATTTTTGGCGGAAGATTAGCAGAATACAAATATTATGACATGCATCAGATAGTAGCATCGGCATTAAAATATTTTAAATAAATTTATCATGCAAATGAATATTAATTATGAGTTTAAAAAATCTAGTATCGTGTCATAAAGCAATTTTTATCAATAAAGATTAATTAAATAATTTAATCAAGTGTTTTATAGGAGTTTTTTTTAAATATGAAAAATTATTTTTTTAAAAGTTTTTATAGTTAAAATAATTACAAATAAATCTTTTTTTTAAATTCATAGCAATATAATTTAACTATGAAAATTGTACAAATTTGCACAGGATTTGATATTAGTTATAATGGTGGAATTACTAATTATGTAAGAAATATTTCCGAATCATTAATCGATCAAGGGAATGAAGTCACGGTAATATACTCAAATAATGAAGGTTCATCGAAAAACTATAAATTTAAAACTATTCCAGTTGATACAAAAATGCGAGCATTTGGTTTGTCAAGTGTTATTACAAATAGAGATATCATTAAATTAGAAAGAATCATTAACAAAGAGAATCCGGATATAATTCATGTTCATATGATGATTGATTTACCAATTATGGTGCTAGAAATGTTTAAAAGGCATGCCAAGTTAGTCATCTCTTTACATGATTATTATTATATATGTAATAGAATTATCCTTATAAAGTCAGATGGTTCAAATTGTATAGATTCAGATGAGAACAAATTATGTAATTTTTGTATTAATAATCATGAACTAATTGATAATAGAATTTTACGTTTTTTGTATAAAAGGTTACAAAACTTTTTTTTTAAGAAATCTGTTTCACCTTCTTCTGGTCATAATGAAAGATTTAAAGTTGGAAGAAAATTATTTAAAGATGCAGATTTATTAATTGCGGTATCTAACAGAGTAAAAGAAATTTATCAAAAAAGTGGTTACAATAATGATTATTTTGTAGTAAATCATATTGGTAATTATACTGCAGAGGATAATTTTAGAAAATTGTTTTTTGGAAGAAAAGTTAAAGATGTAAATGATATTATAAGGTTTGGTTTTATTGGAAATTTAAACTATCATAAAGGATCTAAAATCTTACTGGAACTAATAAACGAAACAAAAAATGATTTTCATATTTATGGTCGTATTTCTCCAGATGTTTTGGAAGAAATTAGTTCAAATGTAAACGTTAAATATCATGGAGAATATAACCATTCGGAATTGCCCAGAATACTAAAACATATAGATTTTGGTCTTGTATTACCTATTTGGGAGGATAATGCTCCTCAAGTCATTTTTGAATTTTTAAATGCAGGTATTCCAATAATTGGCACTAATAAAGGAGGATTGCCAGATTTTATAGATGATACTAATGGTAAATTATTTGGTGTTGATGAAGTGATAGAAATGAAAAAATTTATTAATTCACCGGAATTAATTATATTTTATAATAAAGTAATTAATAGTATAAAAGGTACAAAAAAAGCAAACGAACATTCGAATGAATTACTTGGTCTATATAACAATTTGAACTTATTATGTTAATGAAAAAAGTAATTAAAGAAATCTTAAAATTAATTTTATTCATAGCTTATTTAGTTTTTTCACCAAACTTAAGAAGATTTTTAAATTTGAGATTTAATCAATTATATTCTATTTGGAAATCTAATGAATTTAAAATTATAGGGGAGAATGCATATATGCAATTCCCTCTTTATTTATTTGGTGGTAAACATATCATTGTTGGTAAAAATTTTTCTAGTGACCAGAGATTAAGATTAGACACATTTGAAAATTATTTAGGAGATAAATTTAATCCAGAGATTATCATCGGGGATAATGTTAGTATTCAAAAAGATTGCCATATTGGAGCAATTAATAAAATAGTAATTGGTAATAATGTACAAATTGCAGGTAAGGTATACATATGTGATCATTCTCATGGAGAAATTACTATTCAATCAATTAAATTTTCTCCAGCAAAAAGAAAGCTAATCAGTAAGGGGGCAGTAATTATTGAAGATAATGTATGGATAGGAGAGGGTGTAGCTGTGTTACCTAACGTTACAATTGGTGAGAATAGTGTTGTTGGAGCAAATTCAGTTGTCACAAAATCATTTCCAAAAAATAGTATAATAGGTGGGATTCCCGCTAAATTAATTAGGTCATTAGATTGATATTAATTTAAATATAAATTAATTATATTAAGTAAAATGTTAGAAAATAAATTAGCCATTATTATTCCAGCCTATAAAACATTTTATTTAGAGCAAACTCTTTTATCTTTTGCCAAGCAGTCTAACAAAAATTTCACTATATATTTAGGCGATGATAATAGTCTAGAGGATATTGAATCTATTATCTTAAAATTTAAAGATACCTTAAATCTAAATTATCACAAATTTAAAGATAATTTAGGAGGAACATCACTTACGAAACATTGGGAAAGATGCATCGAATTAAGTAATGAAAACTGGGTTTGGTTGTTTTCGGATGATGATATTGTAGATATAGATTGCGTGGAAGAATTCTATAACAGTTTAGATGGCACTTCACAATTATATAAATTTCAAACAAATATTATTGATTCTAATAACAATAGAATTTTTTCAAAATATGATAAAATAAATTCTTTTACAAAGACTATTTCTAGTAATGAATTTATTACTAGTAGGCTAAGTTGTAATGGTTTTAGAAGCTTTGCTGTTGAGTATGTGTTTTCACGAAATTTATATTTCAAAAATAAATTTGTTGATTTTCCTTTGGCTTGGGCATCTGATGATGCTACTTGGTTTACATATTCATTAAATACTGGGGATATAAAATGTATTCCTGCTCATGTGAGTTGGAGGGCAAGTAATTTGAATATTTCTACTTCCAGAAATAATAAAGAAATCAATCTAAAGAAAATTCAAGCTAGTTTAGAATATTGTATTTATTTAAGAGGTATTGCAAAAAAAAATAAAATTTTAATTTCTGATGCATCAATTTTATATTGGTTTTCAATACAAATTGCATCTATTGAATTCAAAATTAATTTTAAAACATATAAAGTATTTATAAATCAATTGGAATTGAATATTAAATACTTTATAATATTAAAACATTATTTAATAATTAAATATTATCATATTCGGAATAGGTTTTAATAATGGGTGTTAAAAATAAAATTATTGTATTTGAGCCTAATATGAATTCCTTTCCTCATTCAGAGGTAAATGCGGGATTTTTATCGTTATTAGAATTAGTTTATCAGCAAGAAAAATTGGTATTTATTGCTGATAAAAATCATTACAATGCCATTCAAGATATTAGAAGTTTTGAACGTTGGCAATACAAACCCACAAAAGTCTTAGCATATGAACCTATTTATTTTTTATTTAATGATTTTTATTTAATACTTAAAATATTCAAACTATTAATTGGTTCAAAAAAAAAGGATACTATTTACTTATTGGGGATTATGCCATTTGCCCATATTTTTATTTCTTTTTTAAACGCTTTATTAAATAAGAAATGTATTATTTGTTTGCATGGTCAAATGGAAGCATTTTTAGATGAAACAAAGATTGGCAGGTCTAAGTATTATTATAGACTATCAAAATTTGTATTTAAAAGACATGACAATATTGATTATCTTATTTTTGGAGAATCTATTAAAAATCATCTTTTATCTCTTTTTAATCCAACTAAAAAGCTAATAGTTATTGACCAGCCTTATCTTTATCATTATATAGAAGAAAAAGATAATGTTGCAAATAATTCTGTTTATACGTTAGGAATTTTAGGTCGATTTGATCATTCAAAAAATATAAATGAGTTTTATCTTTTTCTAGATTCTTTAGGGCAAGAAATTTTAGAAAATAAATTAATAATCAAAATAATAGGCAAGGTAAATTGTGAAATTCCTTCTAAGTATAAGAAGCTAATTAGATTCTATGATAGAGTATTAACCAAAGAAGAATTTGAAAAAGAAGTTTTGCTATTGAATTTTGTTATTTCTTTTACTGATAAAAATTATTATAAAGCAACGCCAAGTGGTGTTTTTTTTGATTGTATTAAGTGGGAAGTTCCTATCTTAAGTTTAAACAATAATTTTGTAAAACATTATTTAAAAAAGTACAGTAAAGTAGGCGAGATATTTACAACTACAACTGAGATGGTTGAATTTATAAAAGAAAACTTGTTTTGTAGTAATTTCAAGGATAATCATTATCCAAATTATATAGAAGAAAAAGATAATGTTGCAAATAATTCTGTTTATACGTTAGGAATTTTAGGTCGATTTGATCATTCAAAAAATATAAATGAGTTTTATCTTTTTCTAGATTCTTTAGGGCAAGAAATTT